>JASLYQ010000004.1 GCA_030739735.1 Alphaproteobacteria bacterium
GTTGGTAAGCAACGATCGCAACCGTCTCTGCTCAGAAATATTTGCTCCACCTCTTTTACCGTTCTCCCATATTCCTGATTCAACCATTCCATCGGCCCAGGTATAGGTGCCCTGACCGTTGTAGTCGCCATCCCTGAATTTCCCTATGTATTCGGAACCGTCGGTAAAGGTAAGAGTGCCTTGGCCGTTACGGATGCCACCGCTGTATTCCCCTACGTATTTGTCCCCGTTGACATAGGTGTTGGTGCCTTGGCCGTGCGGCTTATCATCCCTCCATTCCCCTGCATATGTGTTCCCATTGTCAAAGGTATAGGTGCCCTGACAGTCGGTCCAAGTTACCTGTGTGTCACTGGGACAGTTGGGTAAATCCGAATCAGCACTTGCTGGAAGCGAGATTACAAGGGCGCATATAAACGCACACAATATTGCAGAAACTCTGCGCACAGCTTTTCCGGCGGCACACGTCAAACGTCCGTTTCTGGCCCCTTCTCTGTTTTCGCCCACGCACCTTTCGTACTCCCAAAACCAGGTAGCACTAAAACGAGGCAGTGAAACGAGTACTGGCAGGCTGACTAAATAATGCTGTCTTGAATGCAGTTTTCGGAGCATGTCTTTTGGGCCTCACGTTTCGTTGTGCTCAGCGTTAGCGCACTTAACAATACATCGAGAAAGTAAGGAGGTAAACACTCTCAAAAGTCTATATGTTTGGCAGGCTAGTTAAGCGATCAACGCTATTCTTCGTAGACAGTGATAAAGAAGAATATTACAAAATATAAAGCAAGTATCTACACTACCAACAAAACGTAGAAAAAATAAACTATTCAATATGGAGGCTCCATAATTTTAGTATATTGGGATCACAATGACTTGTAAAAACGGTTGGCAATTTTGGATTGACCGCGGCGGCACCTTTACTGATGTTGTTGCCAAGGCCCCAGACGGTACCTTGAAAAGCCACAAGCTGCTGTCGGAGAATCCGGGACGCTACGTTGATGCGGCGCTTCAGGGAATGCGCGACATTCTTGGTCTTCGCGTGGACGAGCGGCTGCCGGCGGATGTCATCGATGCTGTGAAGATGGGGACAACGGTCGCTACCAATGCCTTACTGGAGCGCCAGGGCGAGCCCTGTTTGCTAGTTACCACACGCGGTTTTGCCGATGCCCTGCGTATCGGCTATCAGAATCGCCCGCGGTTGTTCGATCGCCATATCGTCTTGCCGGAGATGCTCTATCGACGGGTTCTTGAGGTAGACGAACGGGTTCAGGCTGAGGGTACTGTGCTCACGCCCCTTGACGAGGCCGGCGCGCGCTCAGCGCTGCAGAGTGCCTTTGACGAGGGCTTGCGCGTTTGCGCCATCGTCTTCATGCATGGCTATCGCCACGATACGCATGAGCGTCGCGTGGCGGAGATCGCGCGCGAGGTGGGTTTTACGCAAGTCTCGGTTTCGCACGAAGTTATTCCGCTAATGAAGTTTGTGAGCCGTGGCGATACCACCGTGGCGGATGCTTACCTCTCTCCCATTCTCGGGCGTTACGTGGCGCGCATCGCCGCAGAGTTGGAAGGTCGTAGACTGATGTTCATGCAATCGAATGGTGGACTCACCGACGCGCACCGTTTTCGCGGTAAGGATGCGATCCTCTCGGGGCCCGCAGGCGGGGTAGTGGGCGCCGTGCGTACAGCGGGCATGGCGGGGTTCAAGAAGGTCATCGGCTTCGACATGGGTGGTACCTCGACCGACGTCTCCCACTACGATGGCACATATGAGCGTACCCAGGACAACATCGTCGCCGGGGTGCGCATCCGCGCGCCGATGATGCGCATCCATACGGTGGCGGCCGGTGGTGGCTCGGTCCTGCATTTCGACGGCGCGCGCATGCGTGTCGGGCCGGACTCTGCGGGTGCTGATCCGGGTCCAGCCAGTTATCGCCGTGGTGGCCCGCTTACGGTGACCGACTGCAATGTCATGCTCGGGCGCATCCAGCCGGACGTGTTTCCGCATGTCTTTGGGCCGGGTGGCGATGCGCCGCTCGACGCCGGTGTGGTGCGCAAGCGTTTCGCGGACCTGGCTAAGAATATCGGTGACGGGTGCACGTCCGAGGCCGTGGCGGAAGGTTTCTTGCGTATTGCCGTCGACAACATGGCCAACGCCATCAAGGTTATCTCGACCCAGCGCGGCTACGACGTCACCGACTACACGCTGTGCGGCTTCGGTGCCGCGGCCGGCCAGCATGTCTGCGCCGTGGCCGACGCGCTCGGTATGGATAAGGTGCTGCTGCATCCCTTCGCCGGAGTCCTGTCGGCCTATGGCATGGGGCTGGCCGATATCCGGGTGATCCGCGAGCGTGGCGTCGAGGCTGAGCTCGAGCCGACAGCCATGCCGGCCTTGCACGAGACCCTGATGGCCCTCGAAAGTGACGCGCGGGCCGAGATGACGACGCAAGGCGTGAGCGGGGTAGTACTGGAACGCCGCGCCCATATCCGTTACCTCGGCACCGATACGGCGCTTGTTGTGGCGTTCGATCCCGAAGTCAGTATAGCCGGGCGCTTTGCCGCCACGCATGAGCGCCAGTTCGGTTTTGTCTCGCCTGACAAGCCACTGGTGGTCGAAGCGTTGTCAGTGGAGCTGTCCGGCGGCGCCGAGCCACTCGACGAGCCCGAGGCGATGTTATCAGAGGGAAAGCCTGAGCCAGACAGTCATGGCCGTATGCTTTGCGACGGTGCCTGGCACGAGGTCTCTATTTTCGCCCGCGAAGTACTGCTGCCGGGCCATCGAATGACGGGCCCCGCAATCGTCATAGAGCCCACGGCGACCACAGTGATTGATTCTGGCTGGCAGGCAACTATGACGGCACGTGGACATCTTCTCCTCACCCGCGCAGTGCCTCGACCCTCGCGCGTGGCGATTGGTACCAACGTCGATCCGGTCATGCTGGAGATTTTCAACAATCTCTTCATGTCGATAGCCGAGCAAATGGGAAGCGTACTGGAGAACACGGCTCATTCGGTAAATGTGAAGGAGCGGCTAGATTTTTCCTGTGCGGTGTTCGACCGCGATGGCAATCTCGTTGCCAACGCACCGCACATGCCGGTGCATCTGGGCTCGATGGGCGAGAGTGTGCGCACAGTCATTGGCGAGCGCGGTACGAGCCAGCGGCCTGGCGACGTAACCGTACTCAACGCGCCTTATGCCGGCGGCACCCATTTGCCCGATATCACCGTCATCACGCCGGTTTTCGACGGGGCTGGCAGCGAGATCCTCTTCTACGTCGCTTCGCGCGGTCACCACGCAGATATCGGTGGCATCACGCCAGGCTCGATGCCGGCCGCGAGCCGCGTTATCGAGGAAGAAGGCGTGATGATCGAGAACTTTCGGCTGGTGCATAACGGCACGTTCCGCGAGCAGGCCTTCCGTGATCTGCTGGCATCGGGCAAGTGGCCCGCTCGCAACCCCGACCAGAACGTCGCCGACCTGCGTGCCCAGATTGCTGCCAACCATAAGGGCGTTTCCGAGATGCGCCGTATGATGGATCACTTCGGCCTCGATGTGGTTAACGCTTATATGGGCCATGTCCAGGACAACGCCGCCGAATGCGTGCGTCGCGAGCTCGACCGCATGGTCGGCGGCAGCTTTGCCTACCCGCTAGACGACGGCAGCGTAGTCAAGGTGACGATCGATGTGGACCACGCCAAACGTTGTGCGCGCATCGACTTCACGGGCACCTCGGCGCAGCTCGATACGAACTTCAATGCGCCGGTCGCCGTCTGCCGTGCGGCCGTACTTTATGTTTTTCGTACTCTGGTGGACGACGACATTCCCCTTAACGAGGGTTGTCTGGTGCCGTTGGAGCTGATTATCCCCGACGGTTGCATGCTGGCGCCGCACCGCCCCGCTGCGGTGGTTGCCGGCAATGTGGAGACCAGTCAGATCATCACTGACACGCTTTACGGCGCGCTCGGCGTTCTGGCGGCGAGCCAAGGGACGATGAACAATCTCACTTTTGGCAATGCACGCTATCAATACTACGAGACCATCTGTGGCGGCTCGGGTGCAGGGCCGGGTTTTGCCGGCACCTCGGCGGTGCACACCCACATGACCAATTCGCGCCTCACCGACCCGGAAGTGCTGGAATGGCGCTTTCCGGTGCTGCTCGAAAGCTTCACCGTGCGTCGCGGCTCGGGCGGCGCCGGGCGGCATAGGGGCGGCGACGGCACTATCCGGCGCCTGCGCTTCCTCGAGACCATGACGGCCTCGATCCTGTCGAGCCACCGCTGCGTCCCCCCCTTCGGTCTCGACGGCGGCAATTCTGGCGCCCCGGGCCGCAACATCGTCGAGCGCGCGGACGGCAGAACGGAACAGCTGCCCCATGCCGCCACGACGGAGCTCGGCCCGGGCGACGTCTTCGCAATCGAGACGCCGGCCGGTGGTGGGTTTGGTCAGGTATTGAAATAGCGCGCCTGGGGGTGGTGGAGCACCAGCGCGGAGGTTGATTGCTCGGGGTGGAGTTGGGCTTCCTCGCCGATGGTGACGCCGATGCGCACGGCGCCCAAGAGGTCGAGCAACTGGGCCTGGTCCTCCAGGTTGGGGCAGGCGGCGTAGCCGAAGGAATATCGGGCACCTCGATAGCCATGGCGAATCATTTTGTCCATGGCGCGGTCGTCCTGGTGGCTGAAGCCGAGCTCAGTGCGGATGCGCGCGTGCACGTATTCGGCCATGGCCTCGGTCAGCTCGACGCCGAGACCGTGCAAGTAGAGATAGTCGCGATAGCGGTCGGTCAGGAACAGCTCGCGCTCGATCTCCGACGTGCGATTGCCAACGGTCACCACCTGTAGGCCGATGATATCGCTCTGGTCGCTCGACGCGTCACACACGAAATCGGCAATGCACAGGCCACCCGCTTTCGCTTGTCGCGGCAAGGAAAAGCGCGCTATAGAATTAGCTCCAGACTCGTCCAAGAGAACCAGGTCGTCGCCTTCGGAAACGGCGCGCCAAAAGCCATAGGTTGCGCTCGGCCGCAAGGTCTCGTTGGCTTCGTACTTGGCAATTAGAGAATCAAGGAGCGGATTCAGCTCCTTGGTACACCAGGCCTGGAACTCGCGAAAGCTGCGCCCCTGTTTCTTGTAGCCCCAGTGCAGCTGATAGAGTGTGTTGGTGTTGAGGTATTGGCGTAGGTCCGTCGCCGCCATACGCCCGATTATGCGGGCACCAAGAAACGGTGGCTTGGGCACCGGGGCCTCGGCAATCCATTCGGCGCGGCGGACAGCGACTGTCGCCGCCTCTGGTGAGACGGCGGGTGGCGCCCGCTTACTTTTCTCCGGGACTGACTTTGTCGACTCCGTTTTTCTGAGCGCGTCGTCGAAGCGGCCCTCGGCCACAGCGCCCATCAGGCTGAGGCCATCGAAGGCATCGCGTGCATAGGCCACGCGGCCAGAACCGTAGGCTTGGCGGCAGTCGTCCTCCACGAAACGCCGCGTCAGTGCTGCACCGCCCAGGATGACGGGAAGGTCAATCTTGCGGCGCGCCATCTCTTCGAGGTTCTCTCGCATGATGGCGGTGGATTTTACCAGCAGCCCCGACATGCCGATGGCGTTGGCCTTATGCTCGTCTGCCGCGGTGATAATGTCGGCGATACGTTGCTTGATACCCAGATTGATGACCTTGTAGCCATTGTTGCTGAGGATGATATCAGTGAGGTTCTTGCCGATATCGTGCACGTCGCCCTTGACCGTAGCGAGCACGATGGTGCCGCGCTCCTGGCCCTCAGTCCGCTCCATGCGGGGTTCGAGTTGCGTCACTGCCGCCTTCATGGTCTCGGCCGACTGGAGGACGAAAGGAAGCTGCATCTGGCCCGAGCCGAACAGCTCAGCGACCATCTTCATTCCGTCTAGCAGCAGCGTGTTGACGATATCGAGCGGCGCCCAGGTCTTGAGCGCGTTGTCGAGATCGTCTTCGAGACCCGTGCAGTCGCCATCGACGATGCGCTGCTTGAGGCGTTCTTCGACGGTCGCGGCGCGTGGGCGCTCGCGCACCGCTTTGGCGTCTCGGTCTGCGAACAGCTCGATGAAGGCGTGCAGCGGGTCGTAGCCGTTGCGGCGGTGGTCGAAGATCAAGTCCTCGGCGACCGCCAACTCGTTCTCTGGGATCTGGTGGAAGGGTACGATCTTGCCGACATGGATGATTGCCGAGGTCATGCCGCGGCGGCGGGCATGCTCCAGAAATACAGAGTTGAGCACATGGCGGGCGGCCGGCTTGAGGCCGAAGGAAATGTTTGAGAGCCCGAGCAGGATCTGACATTCCGGCAGTGTCTCGGCGAGGCGCTCGACGGCGTCGAGCGTCTCGATGCCGAGGCGGCGGTCCGCGTCATTGCCGGTGCAAATGGTGAAGGTTAGCGGGTCGATCAGCAAGTCGCTGCGGGGTAGGTTGTGGCTGTCGCAGGCGAAGGTGACCAGGCGCTCGGCAATCGCCAGCTTGGCGTCCGCGTCCTTGGCCATGCCGTCCTCGTCGATGGTGAGTGCCACCACCGCGGCGCCGTAGCGCTTGGCCAGCGCCAGCCGTGCGGCGGCCGGCGCTTCGCCGTCCTCGAAGTTGATCGAGTTAAGAATGGCCTTGCCCGGATAGAGTCGGAAAGCCGCCTCGAGCACCGGCAGCTCGGTCGAATCGAGCACCAGGGGGGCCGGCACGGCCTGGCCGATGCGCGAGACAAGCGTCATCATGTCGGAAACCTCGTCCCGGCCGACAAAGGCGGCGCAGAGGTCGAGGCAGTGGGAACCTTCGCCCACCTGATCGCGCGCTAGGGCGACACAAGAGTCCCAGTTTTCCTCGGATTGGGCTTGGCGAAAGACTTTGCTGCCATTGGCATTGCAGCGCTCGCCAATCATGAGTAGGGCGGTCTCTTGGCGCAGGGGCACTTGGCCGTAAAGCGATGCCACGGAGGGCACCCAATGCAGGCTGCGTTCACGCACCGGCGGGCGCATGGCACCGTTGGACCGTTCGCGCAACATGGTGTCGAGGGCCGCGATATGCTCGGGCCGCGTGCCGCAACAGCCACCGATCAGGGCCACGCTGTCCTCATCGACGAAGCGCGCGAGCCACTTGGCCATTTCCTCAGGGCTGAGGGGATAGCGTGCCTCGTTGTCGACCAGTTCGGGCAGGCCGGCATTGGGCTTGACCGAGACCGGGCCCGGCCAATTCTTGGCCAGCCAGCGCACGTGCTCCGCCATCTCCTGTGGCCCGGTAGCGCAATTGATGCCAAGCACCGGCACATCGAGAGCATGGACGACCGTGGTCGCAGCGCCGATATCGGCGCCGACCAGCAGCGTGCCCGTGGTCTCGACGGTGATCTGCACCGCGATCGGCAGATCCCGCGCCGCCTCGACCAACGCCCGGCGTGTGCCGTTGACTGCAGCCTTGACCTGCAGCATGTCCTGCACGGTCTCGATGATGATGCCGTCGACACCGCCGTCGATAAGCCCGCGGGCCTGGATGGCAAGCGCCTCCTCAAGGCTGTCGTAATCGATCTGGCCGAGGGTTGCGAGGCGCGTGCCAGGGCCGATCGAGCCGAGCACGAAGTACTCGCGGCCGTCAAAGGCACAGTCGGCGATGGCCTCGCGAGCGATTTCCGCGGCGCGGCGGTTGAGCATCGGCGCCTCTTCGGCGAGATCAAACTCGGCGAGCGTCAGCGGCGAGCCGCCGAAACTGTTGGTCAGCAGGACATCGGAGCCTGCGAGCAGGTTATTGCGGTGGTGATCGCGGATGATCTCCGGGCGGGAGCGGTTGAGCACCTCGGGACAGTTCTCACAGCCGTCGTAATCGCGCACAATGTCCAGGTCGAGCGCCTGCACGTGGCTACCCATGCCGCAATCGAGCAGCAGCACACGCTCGGACAGGGCGTCGAGGAGTAGGCTCATGGGGTTACCGGTCGGGGTCTGAGCCCAAGCATGTGGCAGATAGCGAATACCGGATAGGCCCGATTGAGGGTGTAGAAGTGAAATTTTTCGATACCTACTGCGGCCAACTCCGGGATCGTTGCCGTGGGCACCAGATTGGGGGTGTCGGGCTCATGGTCGAGGTCTTCAAGGCGGCGCGCCAGCCACTTCGCGATGCGCCTCAGAGGTTTGACCTTTTGCGGGCTGCCCAGCGGGAAGGACTCGAAGCTTATACGAGGTGTGTCGTCGATCGGACTCGGGGAGCAGGTTATGAGGGCCGCTCCGCCGCATCGGCCGACCATAGCAACACGGTCAGGGCCTCGCTGGAAAGGCGCAGCGGGGCGGCCGGGTCAAGACCGGCGGCGGCGCACCAGCTGGTCACGTCAGAGGGCGTAAAACCAAGACGGCGATGCGCGTGCTTATCGCGCAGGAACTCGAGATCATGAGGCGCGAAGTCGACTAGCACTAGGCGCCCGCCCGGCCGTAGCACCCGCGCCGCCTCGGCAAGCACGCCGCTTGGGTCGTCGGCGAAGTGCAACACCATGTGGAAGGCGATGCCGTCAAAGCTATCGTTGGCGAAAGACAGGTTGTACATGTCGCCCTGGCGGACTTGGCAGTGCTTGAGGTCCGCGGTTTCCAGACGCACTCGCGCCAGAGCCAGCATCTCGTGCGACATATCTATACCAACACCGCTTTTGACATTTGGCGCCATTAGCTCAAGAACGCGCCCGGTGCCGGTGCCTATATCGAGAAAGTTCTCCATGTTGCGGCCGTCGAACAGCTGGGCCAGGGCCGCTTCAACGTCACTCTCATCGACGTGCAGTGCGCGAATCTGGTCCCAGTCTGCGGCATTGTCGCGGAAGTAGCGTCCAGCACGCTCGGCACGGGCCTGCTTGATCACCGACAGACGCTCGCGGTCGAGCGTGAGTGTCGGATCGTCGTCCGGTAGTAGGGCGACGATGGCTTCGGCCAGAGTTGCTTCCCGGCCTGGGTCAGCAAGACGATAGAAGACCCAGGCTCGCTCCTGATGACGTTCCAGCAGTCCGCCTTCGCACAGCACCTTCAAATGCCGCGATACGCGAGGTTGGCTTTGGCCGAGAATCTGAGTCAGCTCGGTCACTGTCAGCTCGCTCTCGGCACATAGCGCGAGGATGCGCAGTCGGGTTGATTCGGCCGCGGCACGGAATCCGCTGAGCAAGTAATCAAGAGGTGTCATTCAAACACTTAAATCTAGTTATTTACATATAAGGATATATTTAAGTATAAACTCTCGCAACACCTTTTATTTGGCGCCTCCGGAAACTAGTTACGGCGTGCAGGAATAAAACTGTGTCTGGGCATTGCTGTTCCATGGCTGAGATATATTTGCAACAGGTGTGGTCTGGCGTTGCGCGCGCTAGGCGCGAGACTGGTGTTGCGGGAGAGGCTTGTGCTACATGATTGGGGTAGCCTCGGTGTAGTCCGAGGGGAAGACAGCAGTAGTCGGTTGCACCTGTTTTGGGACGAGAGGTCATGGTGGCGAGAGACTCGCACGTGAGTGATGCCACGGCGGTAAAGGCGCGGGAAAAGGCGTGGCCCAACCTTCGGCCGCTGGCTTTGGCAGCGGCCTTGCTTGGTGCAACGTTATGTGGCTGCGCGACGCCGCCTGAGGACCCCGGCGCGCGCGCTGACTACGAAGCGTTAAACGATCCGCTGGAGCCTTTCAACCGGGGTGTTTTCTCGTTCAATCAGGGCTTGGATGGCGCCGTCTTGAAACCGGCGGCACAGGCCTATGTCTGGGCCTTTCCCGTCGAGTTTCGCGAGGTGGTCCATCGTGTGCTGAGCAACGCACACGAGCCGGTGGTCTTCGCCAATTCCCTGTTGCAAGGGAATTTCGATCACATGGGCACGACGCTTCTTCGGTTGTTGCTCAACACCACGTTTGGTGTCGGTGGCATGTTCGACGTGGCGTCCGAACTGGGACTGGAACCGGTCGATGAGGATTTCGGACAAACCCTCGCGGTCTGGGGTATGGGCGAAGGTTTCTATCTGGTTTTGCCCGTGTTTGGACCGAGCAGCCTGCGCGACGGCATCGGCCGCGGTGTTGATATTTTCTTCGACCCGATGACCTATGTGACCATCAACTCAGACAAGGATTTCCTTGGTCCGTCGTTTATGGCGACTACGGCGCTGGATCTACGCTCGCGCCACCTGGAGGCTCTCGACGAGATCGAACGCTCGTCGGTCGATTTCTATGCTGCCATGCGCAGTCTCTACCGCCAGCACAGAACCAATCTGATCTTTAATGGCGAGACACCTGAGGGCGACCCGTTCATTGACGACCCCTTCGACTACGATGACGTCTTTTCACGCCTCGAGGCTGAGTAAGTCACGCAGCGGTGATGGTTGGTGTTTGATTGAAAATAGGCAAAGCGATGATTAGCAGACGCTCGCTGACCAGGATTGCCACCCTTGTCCCCTTCGCGATTGCCCTTGGAGGCCGGCCGGGGCCAAGCTCGGCCTCGCCGGACGGCGCTGCACATTTCATCGAAGGCCTAATCGATGAAGCAATCGCGGTGTTGCGCATTCCAGTCGAGGAGCGGGTATCCCGCGAATCCCAGTTCCGGACGTTGCTGCGGGACAAATTCGATGTGCCGCTGATCACGCGGCTCGTGGTGGGGCGTCATTGGCGCCGTGCGACCGATGCACAGAAGCAGGCCTTCATGTTGGTGTTCGAAGAGCACATCGTAAAGATTTATACTTCCCAGCTCGGCGTATACAACGAGGAGATCGTGGCAATCCGTAATGTCGCGTCGCGCACGGAGCGTGATACTATCGTCGGCACAGAGGTGATGCGGTCGTCGGACGCGCCGCTGCAGCTCGACTGGCTAGTGCGCGAGGAGGCCGGTGCATACCGTGTGATCGATATCGCGGCAGAAGGCGTCAGCTTGATGACCACCAAGCGTTCGGAGTTCTCCTCGGTGATCCAGCGCGATGGGCTCGATGGCCTGATCGAGAAGCTGCGGGTACTTAACGCCGATCAGTTGGAAAACTCGTAACCGTCAGCGGCTGAGTGGTTTGTAGCGAATGCGGTGCGGCTGTTCGGCCGTGTCCCCAAGCCTGCGCTTGCGGTCGGCTTCGTAGTCCGCGTAATTGCCCTCGAACCAGACGACCTCACTATCGCCCTCGAAGGCGAGGATATGCGTCGCGATACGGTCGAGAAACCAGCGGTCATGGCTGATCACGACGACGCAACCGGCGAAAGTCAGAATCGCCTCTTCGAGTGCGCGTAAGGTCTCGACGTCGAGATCGTTGGTCGGTTCGTCAAGTAGCAATAGATTCGCGCCAGACTTGAGCATGGTGGCCAGATGTACGCGGTTGCGTTCGCCGCCCGAGAGCACCGAGACAGGCTTCTGCTGGTCGCTGCCTTTGAAGTTGAACCATGAGACATAGGCCCGGCTCGGCACTTCGCGCTTGCCGAGCTCGATGACGTCGAGACCGTCGGAAATGGCTTCCCACACAGTCTTCTTGTCGTCGAGGGCGTCACGGCTCTGGTCGACAAAGCCGAGTTTGACCGTCTCTCCGAGCCGGAGCGCGCCAGAATCCGGCGTTTCCTCGCCCGTGATCATGCGGAATAGCGTTGTCTTGCCGGCGCCGTTGGGGCCGATCACGCCGACGATGCCGCCCGGTGGCAGACGAAACGATAGGTCCTCGATCAGCAACCTGTCGCCGAAGCCCTTACCGAGATGTACCGCTTCCACCACCACATCGCCGAGCCGTGGCCCGGCCGGAATGGTGATCTGATTGGTCGGTGCCTGGCGCTCGCGATCTACGCTTTTGGCCAGCAGGCTCTCATAGGCGGTCAGGCGTGCCTTACCCTTGGCCTGGCGGGCACGCGGGCTGGCATGGATCCATTCCAGCTCGTGGCGTAACTGGCGCTGTATAGCCCGGTTTTCCCGCCCCTCCTGGGCCAGACGCTTCTCCTTCTGCTCCAGCCAGGAGGAATAGTTGCCTTTCCAGGGAATGCCGTGACCGCGGTCGAGCTCGAGAATCCAGCCCGCCACATTGTCGAGAAAATAGCGATCATGGGTGACAGCTACGACGGTGCCGGAATACTCGTCAAGATAATGCTCGAGCCAGGTGACGGATTCAGCATCAAGATGATTAGTAGGCTCGTCGAGAAGCAGCATATCAGGCTTCGACAGCAGCAAGCGGCAAAGCGCGACGCGGCGGCGTTCGCCGCCAGACAGGGGGCCGACATCCACATCTCCCGGCGGGCAGCGCAGTGCATCCATCGCCAACTCAATCTCGCGCTCCATGTTCCAGGCATCGGCCGCTTCGATCTGCTCCTGTAGCGCAGCCTGCTCGTCCATCAGCGCCTGCATGGCATCCACGTCGTCGGTGACCTCGGCGAAGCTCGCGTTGACTTCCTCGAAGCGACCTAACAACGCCTTTGTTTCGGCGACACCTTCGAGCACGTTCTCCATTACCGTCTTGTCGGCATCGAGCACCGGCTCCTGGCGTAGGAAGCCGATCCGCAGGCCTTCCGCCGGCCAGGCCTCGCCAACATATTCCTTGTCTTCACCTGCCATGATGCGCAACAGCGTTGACTTCCCGGCGCCGTTCAAGCCCAGCACACCGATCTTGGCACCGGGCAGAAAGCTAAGCGAAATTTCCTTGAGGACGACCCGGCCGCTCTGGAAGACCTTCCCCAGGCGCTGCATCTGGTAGACATATTGGTGAGCGTTCATCGAGTCGTCCTAGTCCTGAATGGAGCACCACATCTCCACATCGTGCCTGCGCTGCGATGAGCCGGCCATGCGCCAGCCGCCACTATCGGTGAGATGCCGCATCAGGTTGTGGCAATGATGCCAATAGCGCCGACGACGACGGCTGTTCTTCCTCGCTCATTGCGTGCCGTTCGCCCAGTCGGGAACGACGCCGAACTCAATCCCAAAAACTAACTGCACCACCGTATAGGTGATCACCATGGTCACGCAGAGGCCGATGAGGTTTGCCAGCACACCGCCGCGGATGAGCTGGGCGATGCGGATATGGCCGGAGGCGAAGACCACAGCATTGGGCGGTGTCGCCACCGGCATCATGAAGGCGCAGCTCGCCGCCAGCACAGTCGGGAAGACCAGTAGCAGTGGGTTCTCGCCGATGCCGATGGCGATGGCGGCGACGATCGGTAGGAAAGTGGCAGTCGTCGCGGTATTGCTGGTTAGCTCCGTGAGCAGGATCATCAACACGACCACGGCGAAGATCACCAACAGTGTCGGCAGATCGGATAATCCACCGGCCTCGCCCCCGATCCAGTCGGCAAGGCCACTGCCCTTGATGCCTGCCGCGAGCGACAGGCCGCCGCCGAATAGCACCACTACGCCCCACGGTAGCTTGGCCGCCCATTCGCCGCTCAGTACAAAGATGGCTTTGCGCGGTTCGACGGGCACCACGAACATCGCCAACGCGCCGAGGAAGGCAATGCTGGTGTCATTGAGGTCGATGCCGGTAGCGCGTTCGACGACCGGGCGGAAGACCCAGAGGAAGGCGGTGGCGGCGACGATGGCGGCGACAGTCCGCTCGCCCCGCGACATGGGTCCGAGCGCGGCAAGCTGGTCGGCGATCATCTGCGCCTGGCCGGGCACCGCCGGCATGCGCAAGGGAAAGGCGATGCGGGTCAGCACGAGCCAGGTTAGCGGCAGCATGATGGCCACGGTCGGCACGCCGACCAGCATCCACTCTCCGAAGCTCACCGTGATGCCGTAGGTCTCGGACATGAAGCCCGCCAGAACCGCATTGGGCGCCGTACCGATCAGCGTGCCCATGCCGCCGATCGTCGCGGCATACGCGATGGCGATCATCAGTACCGTGGCGAAGCGCTCGCTCATGGCCCGGCGCTCGGGATTGTCACCGGCCCCCTGGGCCACGAATTCGATGACCGAGAGCGCGATGGGCACCATCATCACCGTGGTTGTGGTGTTGAACACCCACATGCTCACAAGTCCCGCCGCCAGCATGAAACCACCGACGACGTTGGCCGGCCTGGCGCCGACCAGCGCCACTAAGTTCAGCGCGATGCGGCGATGGAGGCCCCAGCGCTGCATGCCGAGTGCGATGATAAAGCCGCCGAGCATGAGAAAAATGATGGGGTTGGCATAGGGAAAGGCGGTCTCCTTGATCGGCATAACGTCGAGCAGGGGAAACAGCGCTAGGGGCAGCAGCGCCGTGGCCGAAAGGGGAATCGCTTCGGTCACCCACCAGACGGCGATGAGCGCCACGACGGCGGTGGTGCGCCAGCCCGCCGCTGACAGGCCCTCAGGCGCCGGCGCTAGCAACAGCGCAACGAAGGCGACCACGCCCAGCACCAATCCCACGCCCTGGGAGCGTGCGTAACCCTCTGTTGGCATCGGCTCGTCGCTCACGACTTCCCTCATATTGTTTCAGGTGAGTGTACGGCCCCCGGTGGCGGGGTCAATCCCGTCGGCGCTTGCCGCCAGGGCCGGGGTGGCACTCGCCACAATTAGGCCAGTGGCAAGGACAACACCGGTGCCGATCGAAGCGCGCGCAAACGCCTTTCGACAAGGCTAATATATCAGGGCGGTTGCCTAGCATCGGCGCTGTGGGCATGATCCGCGCCGCATGATGTGGCGCGGACTAGGATGGCGGGCGATAGGGTGCGGGGTGGCGATGGCGGCTCTGGCGCTGGCGGCAGGCTGTCTCGAGCGCAGCTATCAACCCGCGCCGCTCGACGTCGCGGCGACGGCAAAGCGGTTGCTGGCGCGGGACCTCGGTGATCCCGAGCTGCAGGCGGCATTGGCTGCGAACGGTGAGAACTTAGCCGCCGGGTGGCGCCTGCGAGCCTTGACCATGGCCGCGATCCACTTCGATCCGACCCTGGCGGCGGCGCGGGCCGATTGGCGCCGCCATATGCTGGCGGAGGTGAGCGCGGCGCAACGGTCGAACCCCGTGGTCATGCCCGAGGTTGCCTATCACACCGACCCAGAGGGCGATGACGGCCCCTGGAGCATCGGTGCGGCGATAGAGATCCCCTTTCTTCCCGAAGATAAGCGTGAGGCGCGCATTGCCCTGGCCCTGGCCGGCAGCGAGGCTGCCCGCTTGACAGCGGTGCAATTGGCCTGGTGGCGTCGCGCCGCGGTGCGCGATGCGCTGATGGCCTGCCATCGCGCCGACAGCCTGCTCGACTTCGCGCGCGCCGAGATCGCCTTGCACCAGGAGATGGTGCAGATCTTCGCGCGTCGCCGCGCCCTCGGAGAGGCCAATCTCACCGAGGTCAATCTGGCGCGGCGCGGTCTCGATGCGAGCCGCGGCGCCGAGGCGAGATTGCGGGCGGCCGCCGAGGCCTGTCGCGGAAGCCTGGCAAGCGGTCTCGGTCTACCGCTGGCCGACGTGGGCAACCTGGTGCTCGACTATGGCGGCATGATGCCGGTCGATGCGGTTGCGGTGCCGAGCGAGGGCATGCGTCGGGCCGCGCTTCTCGGCGGCCTCGCCATTCGCGAGGCGCTGACCGACTATGCGGCGGCCGAAGCGGGCCTGCGTCTAGCCGCGGCCAACAAATATCCGGACGTCGCCATCTCGCCGGGCCTGTTCTGGGACCAAGGGGGGCTGCTCTGGGCCATTGGCGGTGGCCTGACCGCGGCTTTGCTGCACAACAATGAAGGACCTATCGCCGAGGCCGAGGCTGCGCGCCACGCTGCTGCCCAGGACGTGCTTGCCGTGCAGGGTGGTATCGTTGCGGCCCTGGCCGATGCGGACGCGCGTCTGGCCGCTGCCCGTGTCGAGATCGTGGCCGCCGACGCCTTGCTCGAGCGCCGGCGCGAACGCTTGGATATCGCCGAGCGGCGTCTGCAAGGCGGCGATGTCGGGCGTCTGGAGGTGACCGAGGCGCGCCTCGCCGTGCGCGAGGCCGAGAGTGCCGTCCTGGCTGCCCGCCTAGCGCTGATCGGGGTTCAGGCGCGGTACGAGGACGCCATCGGTCTGCCGTTGATCGGACGCCGGGCGCCGCCACTTGATCTCGAAGCCCTGGCCCTGCGCGAGCCCGGCTGGAATGGGGGAACGCGGTGAGCTATCTCAGACTGCTGATGTGGGTAGCGATTGCGGCCGCAGTCGCTGCCGGGCTCATTCGCCCTGATATTTCCGGGCCGCTTCTGGCAAAGGCCCGTGTGCAGGCGGGTGTTGCCTGGGAGCAGGCGGTCGTCTGGCTCCAAGCGTACGGCGAGCCCGACTACGCGGTATACGAGGACGACGATGAAGCCGGGCCGGCCCTGATCATCGCCGGCGTGCTCGCGGTACGCCTCGACGAAGAGATCCAGGCACTCGGCGGCATCAAGACGGCCACCCTTGACGTTGTCAGCCTGATTCCCGAGGTCGCTCTGGTCGGAGAAGTGGTTGACATACAACCCTTGATTGACCAGCGCGCGGCCTATCGCGAAGCCTATTTCAAGGCCCAGGCCGCCGATATTCGTCTCGACGCGCTGCGTGCCGAGCATCGACGCCTGGTGGCACTTTACGACGATGATGCCAATGTGGCACAGAAAACGGTGCAGCAGGCTGAGGCCGCCTGGCGGGTCGAGCGCGCTGAGCGCAACCGGCTATGGGACAGCCTGGACACGCTGCGCCAACGTGCGACGCGGGATTGGGGTCCGGTGCTGGCGGGTTGGGCCTTCGAGCGAGAAAACCCCGCGTTCGAAGCACTTTTCCACCGCCGCGACTCGCTCATCCTGGTGCACTTGCCGCCCGATCTGCCGTTGGTACCCGGCGTAACGCAGGCCTTCACCGCCAGCGATGGCGGGCGCCAGGGGGCAAGTGCTGCCAGCCACATTTCCGCTGCCCCGCGTAGCGGCCGCGCGACGCCGGGGGAGGCGCATTTCTTCCTCGCCGCCAATACCTCGCTGCCGGCCGCGGCACGGCTGCAGGTCTGGCTGCCGCAGCGTGCAAAGTCCCTGACGGGGCGCGCCCTGCCGGCCAGCGCCGTGGTTTATGCCCTAGGGCGCAGCTGGACGTACGTGCAGGTCGACGAGGAGTACTTTGTTCGTCGCGTCGTAGATCTCTCCCATCCCCTGCCCGATGGGCGCTATCTGATCCAGGCTCTGGCGGCGGACGAGGCTGCGGTTGTCACCGGCGCTGTGGTGCTTTATGCCGAGGAATTTCGTTCGCAGGTTCGCAACGAAGATGACGATTGAGAAACCCCATGCCCGATAAGTTTGTCGACGTCTATTTCGACTATAAAAGCCCCTATGCCTATCTCATGGTCGCCCAGACCTGGGAGTTGGAGCGGGATTTCGCAGTGCAGCTCAATTGGCTGCCCTACACCCTCAATATTCCAGATTTTCTTGGCAGCGCCCGCGTCGGCACGGACGGTGAGGTACTGGAGGCCGATCGTTCCGAGCATCAATGGCGCCGCGTGCACTATTCCTACATGGACGTGCGCCGTTACGCGAACCTCCGAGGTCTGACCGTACGCGGGCCCCAGAAGATCTGGGATTCCTCACTGGCCGGTATCGGCATGCTCTATGCCAAGGCGCAAGGCGTCGTGCGTGCCTATACTGACATCACCTGTGACCGTTTCTGGAAGCGCGAGCTCGATATCGAGGACCGCGATGTGCTGCGCGCCGTGTTGGCGGAAGCCGGTGCTGATACGGCGGGCTGGGAAGCCTATCTTGACGGCGAGGGTCGGGCCAAGCACGATCGCACCCGTGCTGAGGCAGAAGAGCGGGGTGTGTTTGGGGTGCCAAGCTATGTCGTCGACGACGAACTGTTCTGGGGCCGGGAGCATCTGTCGCTGGTGCGCCTGCGCCTGGCTGAGCAGGGGCTGGCCAATCCCGGTGTCGAGGTCGACGTGCCCCACGCTTTACGCTGAGCGCTTGTCCTGCTTGTCCTCGCGCCGGGCCTCGGGGAAGAGCCAGATGCCGAGGATCATCAGTGCGCCGAGTGCTATGGAAAGCCAACCTATGGCCGGCGCGCCGTGGCCGCGCTCGGCCCATAGCATGACACCGGCAACGACACAGACTGTCAGCGACAGCAAGGCCTTCAAATGTGGTGGCATGGTGTTCTCCCCCGTACGCGTTTCGACTACAGTTAACCGAGATATGCTCTAGTCTAGCCAATTAAAGGGGGGGGTGGCGATGAAACGCTATGTTGGCGAGCGCACCATGGACGGCATCCAGGTCACAGTCGACGGCGCGCCATTGCGCGAGCGCACCGATATTGTTGCCCTGACCGATACCGGTTTCGAATGGACCTACGAGGGCTCCTCGCCGACACAGTTGGCGCTGGCACTGCTCGCTGACCATCTCGGCGATGACACCAAAGCGCTGGCGCTGCACGAGGTTTTCATGCGCGTCGTGGTCGCCAATTTTGGCAATGAATGGGAGATGACCGGCGACGATATCGACGCGGCACTGGCGGCGATCTCATCAGAAGGCTAAGCTTTGGCTGTGGGAACGGTGGAGGAAGATATGGAACTCGTCAACAGCAATATAAGCGAGCGCCAATTGGCCTATCGTGCTGAATACCGTCGCCGGATCGACGGCTGGTACAACGGCTTTTTACATGTCGCGGTGATCTACACTATTGGCATCATGGCCAATATCATCTTCATCACGCACATCTCGGCCGTGACCTGGTGGGAATGGTTGACCATCCCCGTGGTATTTCTGATCTGCAACGTCTTCGAGTGGTTCCTGCACGTCCAGGTTATGCACCGGCCACAGAAGAACCGGGCGTTGCGCGCCATCTACACCCGCCATACCTTGATGCATCACCAGTTTTTCACCGATAGTGAAATGCGCTTTGCTGGGCAGCAGGACTGGCGCGTGACCTTCTTTCCCCCCTATGCGCTGGTAGTTTTTACGCTTATGTCCATTCCGGGGGCTTTGTTTTTCAGTTGGCTGATCTCACCGAATGTTGGCTGGCTTTTGATGTGCACCACGACAGGAATGTACCTGGTCTACGAGTTCATGCACTTCTGCTGCCATGTCGAAGAGAACTGGTTCGTGCGCAACTGCCCTTTCATCGACACCATTCGTCGTCATCACACTGCCCATCACGATCAGTCGATTATGATGGAGCGCAATATGAACCTTACTTTTCCGATTGCGGATTGGATGTTTGGCACCTCGGACCTTGATCGCGGGCTGCTCGGACACCTCTTCAACGGCTATAGTGCTAAGTATCTGCGCAGTGATCTGCGGCACGCCTCGCGCACCCCGGACGGGTGCGCGGCGGCGCAGGCGACGTAAGCGGTCAGCAGTCGAGGATGGCAGTCGCGGCAAGGACGGCCAGGGCAAAGCTGGAGCCGGTCACTTATCCGGTGCACACGGTTGCCCCTGTGTTTTATACCCCAAACCGCTCGTATCTCTCTGACAACATACATGCCCATCATTGCGGACGATCGGCGTTGTCTGGTGGATCAGATCGTCATTGAAACATGTTTCATTGCTGATAACATCATAAGTGGTACATATATTAGAAATAGATTGTCACCTGATCGGCAGATCGCGCGCGAGGGTGGCGCCGATCGTGAATAGATCGTTAAGGAGATAGACGTGATGGCCAAACGCGTCGAAATGCACATAGTCGAAAAGTCGGCCGCCCACCTGGGGATACTGTTGTCGGTATAGGCAACAAGCGGCGTAGTTGTCGGGTTCAGGCCTTGGCCAAAGGCGCTCGTGCCCAGGCCGAGATGTAGCACGACGACAATAACAGGTAATCAGATGCGCAGGCTCATGTTTCTCTCCTATTTCGCACTGCGCTGAAGGGCTATCAGACTCGGCAGCATTCGAAGTAGCCCGAACACCGGTTTAGCGGCTAAACTCCAGCGCGCCCCAGACCATAGGACGGTCCCCACTCCGCTATGCTTTCCAACATCGTAAATACGTCCGTGCGCCAGGCTGGCGTGGTGACAGTGTTGGCCTTTCTGCTCCTGGCCTATGGCGCTTGGCAGCTGTTGTTCGTCAGCCTCGATATCTTTCCGGAGTTCTCGCCCAAGCTGGTGATCGTGCAGACCGAAGCGCCGGGCTATGCTGCCGAGCAGGTCGAGTTGCTGGTGACGCGGCCGATCGAGACGGCGCTCGGTGGCCTCATCGGTATCGAGGCGGTGCGCTCGCAGTCGATCCAGGGCCTGTCGGTGGTTAATCTCTTCTTTGCGGAATCGACGGACCGCCTGCGCATACGACAGATGGTGGCGGAACGCCTCGCTCATCTCGACACCGAGATGCCGCCCAGTATCGCCGCCCCGACCATGGTGCCCTTTACCTCATCCTCGGCGACAGTGATGACCATCGGTTTGACGGCGGAAGAACGCTCTTTGGCCGACCTGCGCAGCCTGGCTGACTGGACCATAAAGCCACGTCTGCTGCGGGTCGAGGGTGTGGCCGACGTGAACGTTTTCGGTGGTGATGTACGCGAGGTACAGGTACAGGCGGCCCCGCTGGCGCTGGCCCGCCACGGCCTCAGCCTCGCTGATGTGGTGGCGGCGGCCGACGGCGCGCTTGACCGGCGCGGCAGCGGCTTCGTGCAGACCGGCACCCAGCAGCTCGCCTTGAGCACCGAAGGCCAGGCCCTAACGCGCCAGGCGCTTGCAGACCTCGTCGTGCAAGGGGCAGACGGCGAGGCGGTGCCCCTTGGCATGGTCGCCGAGGTCGCCGACGGCGCCGCGCCGCCTTTCAGCAAGGCCACCGTCGCCGCCACGCCGGGCGTGGTGGTGATGATTATCGGCCAGTTCGGCGCCAACACCCTTGCCGTAAGCCGCAGCATCGATGCCGCCCTGACCGAGCTCAAGCCCGTCTTCGCCGCCCAAGGCGTCGTGCTGCACGACGACCTGTTCCGCCCCGCCGGCTATATCGAACGCTCGCTGGAAGGCATATCGGAGCACCTGATGGTGGGGGCGGCGTTGGTGCTCGTGGTGCTTCTGCTGTTCCTCTTCAACATGCGCGCGGCGTTCATCTCGGCTATGGCCATCCCGATGTCGCTGGTGGCCGCCGTGCTGGTGCTGCTGCAGACCGGGGTTAACCTCAACATCATGGTGCTCGGCGGACTTGCCATCGCGCTTGGCGAGGTGGTGGACGACGCTATCATCGATACCGAGAACATCTTCCGACGCTTGCGCGAGAACCGCCGCAGCGCGGTGCCTTTGCCGACACGCCGCGTGGTCTTCAACGCCTCGATGGAGGTGCGCGGCTCAGTCGTCTATGCCTCATTCATTGTGGCGCTCGCCTTCGTTCCCCTGCTGTCGCTGTCGGGGGTCGCCGGGCGCATGTTCGAGCCCGTCGGCGTCACCTATATCCTTGCCATCATGGCTTCCCTGGTGGTGGCGCTGACGTTGACGCCGGCGCTTTGTGTGCTCTTGCTCGGCGAGCACAAGCGGGACCTAGCCGAGCCACCGTTGATGCGGCTGTTGCGGCCGGTCTACGGTGCCGCCCTGCGCCTTATCGCGCGCCACGATAAGCTAGTGATCGTCTCAGTCGCGATCATGCTGGTCGCAGGCATCGCCCTACTACCCTACCTCTCGAGCCGCTTCCTACCTGAGCTGCGCGAGGGCCACTACATGATCCATACCTCGGGCGTCCCTGGCACTTCGCTGGAGGAGAACATCCGACTTGGCAGCCAACTCACGCAGGCGGTGATAGCCATTCCCGGCGTGCGCGCCATGTCGCAATGGGCCGGGCGTGCCGAGCGCGGTGCCGATACTTTTGGCAGTCACTATTCGGAATACGAGGTCGATCTCGAGCGCCTCTCGGGTCGTGGTCAGCAGAAGGTGCTCGACTCAATCCGCAATGTTCTCGACCGCATACCTGGCATGGCAACGGAAGTGAACACCTTCCTCATCGAGCGTGTCGACGAGACCATCTCCGGCTATTCGGCGGCGGTAGTGGTAAATATCTTTGGCGCCGGGCTCGACCTGCTCGATCGCAAGGGCCAGGAGGTTGCGGCGTTGTTACGCGATGTGCCCGGCGCGGTCGATGTGCAGGTGCGCGCGCTGCACGGCGTACCGGTGCTCGCGGTTTCGCCGCTGTCCGACCGCCTGGCACTCTATGGCGCCCGTGCCGGGGACATCTATGATGTCCTGCATCTTGCCTATGAGGGTCGCCAGGTCGGCGTCATCCACGAGGGCGATCGCACAGTGCCTCTGGTGATCACGCTGCCACCCGCAGCGCGCGGACGTCCCGAGAGGCTGCCCGCGCTGCCGGTGCCGGGGCGCGACGGTCCGGTGGCGCTCGGTGCCGTCGCCGATATCGTCCAGGACAGTGGCCGCTACGCGATCCTGCACGAGGGTGGGCGGCGATTGCAGACCGTGACAGCCAATGTGCAGGGCGATGTCGACGGCTTCATGGCTGAGCTGCGCCAGCGCCTGCAAGGCGTGGCGCTACCGCTTGACAGCTATATCGAGATTGCCGGTTCTGCGGTGGCGCTCGCAGAATCGCGCCGCGAGCTGGTTCTGCACTCCGCGCTTGCCGGTTTTGGCGTGTTGCTGCTACTTTATCTCGCCCTCGGCCGCATCTGGAACGTCACGCTGGTCGTCAGCAATCTGCCGTTCTCGCTTGTTGGCGGTGTAGTCGCGGTGCTGGTCACCGGTGGCTCGCTATCACTTGGCTCCTTCGTCGGCTTCATTACGCTGTTCGGCATCACGCTGCGCAACTCCATCATGCTGGTTTCCCACTACCGACATCTGGTCGAGGAGGAGGGCTGTGACTGGTCGATGGATACTGCCATTCGCGGCGCCCAGGAGCGTCTGCCGTCGATTGTCATGACGGCGCTGGTGACCGCGCTTGCCATGCTGCCTATCGCCATCGGCAGCGACAATCCCGGGCGCGAGATCATGGGTCCAATGGCCAGTGTCATCATCGGTGGCATGGCCTCGTCGACGTTGTTGAACTTGCTGGTGCTGCCGGCGCTGATGGCGCGCTACGGCCGCTTCGAAAGGGCGTGAGATGAACCTTGTTTTCGCCTCCGCTATCGTACTCGCGAGTTGCTCATCGGTCTGCCAGAGAGCCTCGAGCCCGTAGCCTGGTGCACCGTGACGGTGGCGGTGCTGATGGGCATCTGGTGGGTGACCGAGGCACTTGTCGATCCTGGCTACAGCGCTCTTGCCGTCGGCGCAATTCTCGCTGCTCAGCATCGCCAATGCCAAGGCCGCTGCGGCAGCCTACGCGCATTCTTTGGTGTTCCTCTTCATGGGCAGCTTTCTAATTGCGTCGGCGATGCCGAAGTGGAACCTGCACCGGCGCATCGCGCTCTCGCTTGTCGGACTGTTCGCCAACCGGTTGCGCCGGTCAATCCGGCTTGCGTCTTGGTCGCAAAATATGCGCGTGGCTGGCAGCATACAGTGCGCTCTCGGCGTGGGTGGTGTCGGCGAGTGCGGGGCCTACCAATATGAGCGCGGTTCGGGTGATCTTGGCGGTGCGGACCTGGGCGTGGATATTAGCCAATGTGCCACGGATAACCTGCTCGTCGGGCCAACTTGCGCGGTAGACCACGGCGACAGGGCAGGCTTCGCCGTAGTGGGGCGCGAGCGCCCGCACGACGGCGCGCAGGTTGCGGATCGAAAGGTGAATGGCGAGAGTCGCGGCGGATTGCCCGAGCGTTTCGAGCTCTTCGCCCTTGGGCATTACCGAGGCTTTGCCGGCGGTGCGGGTGAGGATCACGGTCTGGCTCACGCCGGGCTTGGTTAACTCGCAGCCCAAGGTCGCGGCGGCGGCGGCGAAGGCGGGCACGCCGGGGGTGATGTCATAAGGAATGCTGAGGGCATCGAGGCGGCGCATTTGTTCGGCGATGGCGCCATAGAGCGAAGGGTCGCCAGAATGCACCCGCGCGACGTCAAGACCGGCTTCGTGCGCGGCCTGCATTTCCGCGACAATCTCGTCGAGGGTGAGTGGCGCGGTGTCCACCACGCGCGCGCTATCGGGAGCCACGGCCACCAAGTCAGTTGGCACAAGTGAGCCGGCATAGAGACAAACCGAGCAGGTAGCGATCAGATCGTGCCCGCGCACGGTGATAAGATCAGTAGCGCCGGGGCCGGCGCCGATAAAATGCACCGTCATGCGCGATCCCCATAGCCGCGCGGCGTATAAATCCAGGGCGCGGCAAAATCGCGGTCGAGTGTGCGCGTGCTCTGGGAGCCGACCATCACCAGAGTCATCATATCGACATCGTCGACCGAGAGTGCGGCAAGCGTCGTTGCTGTCACGGTTTCATCATCGCGGCCAAGACTGCGTGCCAGCAGCACCGGTGTATCAGGCGCGCGATGCTTGAGCAAAATTCCGCGCGCCTCGGCCAGACCCTGGCGCCGACGCTTGGAGACAGGATTGTAAAAGGCGACCACGAACCCCCCCCTTGCCGCCGCCTTGACGCGGCGTGCGATCACCTCCCATGGCGTCATCAAATCTGAAAGCGAGATGGCACAGAAGTCATGACCTAGCGGTGCGCCGGCACGGGCGGCGGCGGCTTGCAGAGCGGAGATACCTGGCGCCACTACGACCTCGACGGGTCGCCATTCCGGCTTGGCGCAACGCTCCAGGCGCTCGAAGACCAGCGACGCCATAGCGTAAATCCCGGCATCGCCCGAGCAGACCAGCGCCACGCGCTTCCCCGTAGCGGCAAGATCGAGCGCGGCATCGACGCGTGTCTCCTCCTCGCCCAGCGCATAGGCATGGCGCTCGCCCGCGGCCTGGCCGAGCAGGTCGAGATAGAGGCCATAACCCACCAGGTCCGTTGACTGGGCAATCAGCCGGCTCGCTTCGGGTGTGCGCCAGTCGGCCGTGCCGGGACCGATTCCGACCACAGCCAGGCGTCCGCGTGCGGCGCCGATGGCCGCGGCATCCAGTAGCCCGCTGGCACGCGCCAAGGCGCAAGTCACGCCGTCGCGCTTGCGCTTGGTAACGATGAGTGCGCCATCTCCTCCGACGCAGGCCAGCGCCGCGCCTTCGGCTACACCGTGGCAACCGACCTCGCGGAACACCGTCTCGGACGGTGCGCTTAGGCGCGGTGTCTCCTGCTCCAGGCGCGCCGCGGGGAAGACGCGCAACGGCACGTCGAGTTCCGCCGCGAGAGCGGTCAGGGTCGGCTCGTCAGCCTTGATGTCTAGAGTGGCCACACAGGCGACGGCGCCCGGCGCGATTCGGGCCTCGGTCAGAACCTCCACAGCCAAGGTGGTGGCGCTCTTGGCGCCGCGTTCGCAGCCGATACCGAGGGCGTAGGTTTGCGGGTGATAGACAAGCGTTGCGGCATCGCCCGCTGCCGCCTGAGCCGATATCAGGATATGCAAGTCTTCGCCGCTCGGCAGGTCTGGCAACCACGGCGCCTCGCCATCGACCGTCACCCCGGCACCAGCCAGCAGCGCCGCGGCAAAAGGCTTGACATGTTCGGGATTGGCGAGGCGCCAGCCAGGCGGCGGGTCGTCGAAGGCAGTGCCGAAGCGCGCCTCGCTCGCCGTGGTGATGGCGGCGTGCGCGCCGAGTGCTGCGGCGATCGTCTCGGCTAGGGTATTGGCACCACGGTGACCGCCAAGGAGTGGCACTACGGTACTTCCATCATCGGCGACAGCGAGCACTGGGGGCTCGGATGTCTTGTCGGTAAGCACGGGGGCGAGACAGCGGATCAGTACTCCTGCTGCGCAGATACCAATAATCGGTATACCTGCATCGAATACGGCGCGCAGGTGCTCACCGACATCAGAGAAAGTTGCCTCGGCATCGGTTCGTCTCTTAAATCCGTACAGAGTGGCACCGGGCAGTGCCGTAGAAACGCGTTCCGCGGTCGCCATTCCTGAGGCGCCTAGCACCACGATCGCAGGGTTCACCGCCAAGCCTCCCCACGCCGGTGCACCAGGATCATCGAGAAATAGGGCACTTTGTCGGGGTCGACGTTGGTCAATAGCAGGGCGCGCTCGTCGGCCATGGTCGCGCGCTCGATGTAGCGCGCCTGTGCCGTCAAGCCGAGATGGTCGAGCACTTGGCGTACTTTGGTGAAATGCCTGCTCAGCTTGACGATCGCAGCTGCCTCGACCACTGCCAGCCGTGCGGCTAGCGCGTCAGCCTTCAGCGGTGCCGGAATGACCGCAAGCACGTCGTTACGCGAGGTCAGCGGCACGCCGAGACGGCAGGCCGCGGCGGTCAGAGAGGAGACACCTGGCACCACCTCGACCGGGCAGTGGTCAGCCAGGCGGGCGAAGAGATACATGAACGAGCCGTAGAGAAATGGATCGCCTTCGCAGAGCACGGCGACATCCTTACCGCCGGCAACGATGTCCGCGATCTCCTCCGCCGCCTGATCATAGACCTCGTGCGCGGGAAAGCGCGAGGCCACCATGGGCACGCGGATGGCGATCTCGCGCTGGCCGGCGGGCAGGTGTGTGGCAACGATGGCGCGGGTCAGACTCTCGCCCGTCTCCGGCGCTGGAAAGGCGAGTACCGGTGAGGCCTGCAAGATGCGCAAGGCCTTCAAGGTCAGAAGCTCGGGATCGCCTGGCCCGACGCCTAGCCCGTAGACGGTTCCACTCATGGTTTCTCCGCAATCAACTGGGTGACGGGTCTGAGCGCGCGCCAGGCGACGCTGTCGCCCATGGGCTCGGCGCGGGAGACGACAAGGCGTACTAGACGTCCGCCCGTGCGCGTTTGCCATTCGAGGATACGGCTCTCGCCTGTCACGGTGACGGCGTTAGCGACCAGCCGTCCGCCGCTGCCCAAGGCCTGCCAGCAGACCCGCCAAGTCTCTTCGTTCGCTACGCCGCCGCCAAGGAAGATGGTATCGGGCTGCGTCAGCCCGGCTAGCGCCTCGGGCGCTGCCCCCTCCACGATGTCCAGTCCAGGAACGCCGAGAGCTTCGGCATTGGTAATGATGCGGGCGCAACGTGCCGCCTCGCGCTCGATGGCGATGGCTCTGCAGCGACGGTCGCTGCGTAGCCATTCTATGGCTATCGATCCTGCACCGGCGCCAACGTCCCACAATAGTTGTCCGGGCAAGGGAGCTAGCGCCGATAGTGTCACGGCGCGAACCTCGCGCTTGGTGAGCTGACCATCGCTCTCGAAGGTGTTATCTTCCAGGCCGGGTACGCGAGCGTGGGCGGGTCCTCCCAGGCAATCGACGGCAATGGTATTGAGATCGGCCGTCTCGTCCTGCCAAGTGGCGGCGGTTGCTTCGATGCGTTGCTCCTCTGGACCGCCCATGCGTTCGAGCACCATGATTCGACTTTCGCCATAGCCGCAGGCCACCAGATGTGCCGCGAGTTTAGCCGGCGTTGCGCCGTCATTGCTCAGGGCGAGCAGCTTCGCACTAGGATAGAGGCAGGCGTTGACCAGCGCCAAAGACCGCCCATGCAGACTGAGGCATTCGACGTCAGGTAGTGGCCAGCCAAGGCGGGCGCAGGCCAGCGAGAACGCGGAAGGCGCCGGGAATATGCGCATCTCGGCGATGGGGATGCGCGCCGCCAGTGTGGTGCCGATACCCCAGCACAGGGGATCGCCGCTTGCCAGTACGCAGATCGCCTCGCCGCGGCGGGTGACGATCTCGTTGACCCGATGGCCGAGCGGGCTCGACCAGGCTAGGCGCTCGCGACCATCGTCTGGTAGCATGGCCAGGTGACGTCCACCGCCAACTAAAACCGCCGCATTGTTAAGCGCCGCGCGTGCGGCCGGGCCAAGCCCTTCGGGACCATCCTCGCCAATGCCGACGACGCTGAGCCAGGGTGTCATGGGAGTCCAGCCACGGCGTTGACCGCCGCCGCCGCCATAGCGCTACCACCGCGTCGCCCGCGCAGCGTGAGATAAGGCACGTCGGTATGGGCGATCAACGCTTCTTTCGATTCCACGGCGCCGACGAAACCCACGGGAAAGGCGAGGATTGTTGCTGGGCGGGGTGCGCCGTCGGCCAATAGCTCGAGCAGGCGGAACAGGGCCGTCGGCGCATTGCCGATGGCGACCACGGCGTTGTCTAAGCGTGTGCCCCAGAGGTCGACGGCGGCAGCTGAACGTGTGGTGCCTTGCGCCTCGGCCTCGTCCAGGGTGCAGATGACCGCGTTCTCACCTGACAGGCGGCTGCGGATGATTCCGTCAGCGGTCATGCGACTGTCTGTCAAGATCGGGGCACCCTTCGCAAGCGCACGGCAGGCCGCTACGGCGGGGTCGCCCGCATGGGCGAGATCGGTCACGACATCGGTCATGCCGCAGGCGTGTACGATGCGCACCGCTACTTCGGCCAAGGCGGGTGGCAGACCGTCGAGCGGCGTCTCGGCGTGGATAATTGCGAAGGATCGGCGATAGATCTCCTCCGGGTCGCGCAGCCATGCGCCGAGCGCGCTCATTTCATGCTCTTCGGCCCCAGCGGATGTGCCGCATGGGGATACGGGTGATGGTGGTGAAACCCGTGATCGTGATCGTGACCTTGGGACTCCCCGGTACCGATGCCTTCCACATGATGGTGGTGGCTTTCCTGGCGTAGCCCCACCTCGTCCTCGAAGCCCAACATCTGCTCACGATACTTGCAGAGCTTACAGTTCATGACATTAGTTTCGTTGAGGATCTCGCGCACGCGCTCGGCGAAAGTGTCTAGCACCAGCGGGTGGTCGTTGAGATAGGGAGCCTTGAGGAACTCGATATCGGGATGTCGCTCCGCAACAACGCCGGTGTAGTGGTAGATGCGCTTCACTAAGATGCCGGTAAAGAGGAAATAGGGGAAGACGACGATACGTCGATAGCCGAGCCTGGCGACATGCTCCAGCCCCGGCTCAACGAGCGGAAAGGTAACGCCGGAATAGGCGGTCTCGCCCCAGCCCAAACCGAGGCCTTCCCAGATCAAGCGCATGACCTTGGCGATGTTGCTGTTGGCGTCCGGGTCCGAGGTGCCGCGCCCGACCACGACTAGTGCCGTGTCCTCGCGCGCGATATGATCACCGGCGGCGGCGAGAGCCTCCTCGACGCAGACCCCGGCGGCGCGAATTAGCTTCAGATTGATGCCGAGCTCGCGGCTATAATCGATGGTCAGCTCCGGGTGCTCGGCACCGTAGGCGCCCAGAACCGAGGGAATGTCGTTCTTTGCGTGGCCGGCGGCGAACAGCATGCCGGGCACGGCCAGAATGCGGGTATTGCCGCGTTCACGCAAAGCATCGAGGCCTTCCCGAATGATCGGTGTGGCGAACTCGAGAAAGCCCGAATCGACATCGTACTCCGGCAGGCGCTCGGCGATGCCGCGGGCGACGGCCGCGAACTCTTTTACCGCTTCATCGTCGCGGCTACCATGGCCACAGACCATGACGCCCGTGCTCATGACCAGACCCCGGCGTTGACCACGCCCGCAGCCCTCTTCATGCTCGCGCTATGTGGGCGCCGGGTCTTTCTGAATTCTCTCATGCGGCTCCTCCGCTGGTGCTGCTGCTGGCGCTGGCGCTGGATTGGCTGATTGGCGATCCGGCGCCAGTCTATTGCCGGATTCCGCATCCGGTGGTGATGATTGGGCATCTTATCACCGCCCTCGATATGCGTTTTAACCGTGGCTCGGCCTGGGTTGGTGCCGGTATGGCGGTCTTTGTCGTGGCGCTGTGTGCAGGCATCGGCTGGGCACTCGCCTGGGGCATGCGCACCTTCCCCGGCGGCTGGGCCGTGGAAGCGCTCGTCGCCAGCGCTCTGTTGGGCTATCGCGGCCTGCACGATGCCGCGCGGGCCGTGGCGCTTGGCCTGGAGGAAGACAACCTCGAGGCGGGGCGCGCGGCGGCAACCCATATTGTCGGGCGCGACCCGGACAGTCTCGACGAGGCGGGTGTGGCGCGTGCGGCGATCGAGTCTGTCGCCGAGAACCTGAGCGATGGCGTTGTAGCGCCGCTCTTCTGGTATGTGCTGCTCGGCCTGCCTGGCATGCTGGCCTATAAGGCTGTCAACACCCTCGACAGCATGATCGGCCATCGCACACCGCGCCACAAGGCCTTCGGGAGGTTTGCTGCGCGTCTTGACGATGCCGCGAACTGGCCGGCAGCGCGGATCACCGGCATCGTGCTCTGCCTGGTCGGCGGCGGTTGGCGCGTGATGTGGCGCGATGCTCGCAAAACAATCTCGCCCAATGCCGGCTGGCCAGAGGCTGCCATGGCAGGCGCACTCGGTGTGGCTCTGGCTGGTCCACGGACCTACGCTGGCAAGGGGGTAGACGCGCCCTGGCTCGGCGATGGTCGGCGCGAAGCAACCCCCGCTGATATTTATGGGGCGCTCAGGATCTACCGCCTGGTCGGCTTCGCGCTTGCCATTCTTCTCGGCTTGCTTGCTTTGCTGTGAGTCAGGTGGCACAGGCGACCTCCAATAGCCGATCCACCGCCAAATGGCCTTCCATGTGTGCCGCAAGAGCATCGAGGGTTTCGTCGATGACGGCCTCGTAGGCTACGCTGCTTGCCTCGCGGCGTTTGAGGGAATCGAGGAAGGCATGGCGAAAGCCATCATCGGCGAAGAGGCCATGCAAGTAGCAGCCGCGCACGCACCCGTCGGCTGAGACCGCGCCGTCAGGCCCGGCGTCGAGTTGCAGCATCGGCGCCGCGTCTACACTGCTGACTCCGACATGCATATGATAGCCTCGCACCGCCTCGCCGCTCGCCAGATCGGTTCCTTGAGTTTGGATGAGGGTTTTGGCGCCGGCCAGCGTGGTCTCGATCGCTAGCAGGCCGAGCCCTGCCGTCTCTCCCGGCTCACCTTCGATGCCGTTAGGATCGGCAAGTCGTTTGCCGAGCATCTGATAGCCACCACAAATTCCGAGCACGGCGCCGCCGCGCCGGTGGTGGGCGAGGATATCAATATCCCAGCCCTCGCGTCGCAGCGTCGCAAGATCGGAAAGTACCGCTTTCGAACCCGGCAGTAGGATCAAGTCGGCGGCGCCCGGAAGTGGTGTGCCGGTGTGAACCAGTTCGAGCGTGACATCGGGTTCGGCACGCAAGGGATCGAGGTCGTCGAAATTAGCTATATGCGGCAGCACCGGTGCGGCGATGCGTATGCCGCAGCCAGTGGTGCTGGGGCCGAGCGCTACGGCATCCTCCGCCGGCAGGCGCGCGGCATGGGCGAAGTGCGGTAGTACGCCGAAGCTCTCCAGCCCGGTACGCTCGGCGATCATCGCCAGGCCGCCGTCGAACAGCCGGATATCGCCACGAAATCGGTTGACGATGGTGCCGGCGAGACAGGCGCGGTCGGTGGCGTCGAGCAATTCCCAGGTGCCGACGAGCTGGGCGATGACGCCGCCGCGGTCGATATCGCCGATCAGCACCACGGGTACGCCGGCGGTCGTGGCAAAGCCCATATTGGCAATGTCGTTCGCGCGCAGGTTGACCTCGGCGGGACTGCCGGCACCTTCGACAACGATCAGCTCCGCTTCGTCACCGAGTCGCGCAAAGCTCTCCAGCACCGCGTCCAGCAAGCTCGGCTTGAGCGCCTGGTAGTCGGCGGCGCCGGCATTGCCGCGCACCTCGCCGCAGACGACGAGCTGGGCGCCGATATCTGACTGAGGCTTGAGTAGCACTGGGTTCATATACCGGCTCGGCACCACGCCGCAGGCACGCGCCTGCAAGGCCTGGGCGCGGCCGATCTCGCCGCCGTCAGCCGTGACTGCGGCATTGTTCGACATGTTCTGGGGCTTAAAGGGGCGCACGGCGATGCCTCGGCGCTGGGCGGCGCGGCATAGCCCCGCGGCCAGCAGCGATTTGCCGACATTCGAGCCTGTGCCCTGAAGCATGATCGTTGCTGTCAAAACTCGATGCCTTTCTGCGCCTTCACTCCGGCGCGGAAAGGATGCTTGATCTGGGTCATCTCAGTGACCAGATCGGCAGCTTCGATCAACTCGTCCTTGGCGTTGCGGCCGGTGACGACAACATGCAGCATCTCGGGTCTGTTGGAAAGGAATGCCACTACATCGTCGAGCGGGAGAGACTCGTAGCGCAGCACGATATTGAGCTCATCGAGCAGCACGAGATCGTAATTACCGCTCGAGATCATCTCTTTCGACGCCTCCCAGGCCTTCTTTGCGGCTGCAATATCGCGCTCGCGATCCTGAGTCTCCCAGGTGAAGCCTTCACCCATGGCGCGGATGGTCACGAGATCGGGGAAACGCTCAAGCACGCTGCGCTCGCCCGTCTCCCATTTACCCTTGACGAACTGCACGATGCCGACGTGCATGCCGTGGCCGAGCGCACGCATGACCAGGCCGAAGGCGGCGGTGGATTTTCCCTTGCCCTTCCCGGTATGGACGATCAGTAGGCCCTTCTCGATGGTCTTCGTGGCAAGCATCTTGTCGCGGGCGATCTTCTTCTTGTGCGCCTTATCGTTGGCGCGAGCAAAATCATTGTCAGTCATCTCGCAAGCTCCTCCAGGCGGCGACCCGTATCGTTGGCGCGCGGCTGCCACAGGCCACGCGATTGGGCTTCTAAAAGACGCTCTGCCATCTCGCGCGCGGCGGCGGGATTGGCATCAAGCAAAAAGTTGCGCACGTCGTCGTTCTCGAGATAGGCCTCGTAGACGGCATCAAAATGGTGGTCAGCCACGCTATGCGTTGTCGCCGCGAAGGCGAAAAGGTAATCGACCGTTGCAGCCATCTCGAAAGCACCCTTATAGCCATGGCGCATGACGCCAGCGATCCATTTCGGGTTGACCACGCGGGCGCGTACGACGCGTGCGATCTCCTCTTCGAGAGTACGGATACGTGGCGACTCGGGGCGTGAATGGTCGTTGTGGTAGACCGTAGGTGCCTGTCCGCTGAGGTGGTGTACGGCCGCGGCCAAGCCGCCCTCGAACTGATAGTAGTCGTCGGAATCGAGCAGGTCGTGCTCGCGGTTGTCCTGGTTCTGCACCACGCCCTCGACATTGCGCAATCGCGCCTCGAATAGGCCATGGCGCGCTTCCCCTTTGGCGCCGGCACCATAGGCGTAGCCACCCCAGGCAAGATAGGCGCGGGCGAGATCGGCGTCCGACTCCCAGCCCTTCTCGTCGATCAATGCCTGCAGGCCGGCGCCGTAGGCGCCAGGCTTGGACCCGAAGACGCGGTGGCCCGCACGCGCCTCCGCCTCCGCCTCGTCCAGTCCCTTGGCACGCAGATGGTCGCGCTCAGCGCGCGCGCGTGCAGCGAGCGGATTGTCACACTCCGGCTCATCGAGCGCTGCCACCGCCCGTACGGCGGAATCGAGCAGGTCGATCTGGGCAGGGAAGGCGTCGCGGAAGAAGCCTGAGATGCGAAATACCACATCGACCCGCGGGCGATCGAGAACACTCACGGGCAGGATCTCGAAGCCCGTGACACGTCGCGAGGCCGTGTCCCAGTTCGGTTGCACGCCGAGTAAGGCTAATGCCTGGGCGATATCGTCGCCACCAGTGCGCATGTTGGCGGTGCCCCAGGCGCTGATGGCGAGGCTTGTGGGCCAGGCGCCGTGGTCTTGGCGGAAGCGATCGAGCAACAGGCCGGCAGATTTCCAGCCCAACCGCCAGGCTGTCGGCGTCGGCACCATGCGGGTGTCGACGGAATAGAAGTTACGTCCCGTCGGCAAGACGTCGAGCCGTCCGCGCGTCGGTGCGCCTGAGGGGCCGGGGTTGACGAAACGCCCATCGAGCCCCGCGAGCAGAGCCGTGGTCTCGGCTTCACCGCTGGCCAGCACGGCTGGACGGATATCCCGCTCGAGGGACTCGAGCACCGCGCGGGTCTTGTGCCAACTTGTTTCAGGTGATCTCTCACCAGCGACTAGCGCCCGTGCTAGAGCTTCGAGACGCTCGACGGTGTCACCTTGGCTCCGCCATCGTCCATTGCCGAGCAGAGTAGGTTTCGGACCTGTCCAAGGCTCGGCCATGGCGCAATCTAGCGGATCGAAGTTGAAGTCAAGATCGGCGGCAAGCGCTCGGGTCAGCGAGGCCTCGCCCGGCGTTTCGCCGCGCGGCAGCCGCGTCAGCGCCACTAACAGGTCGGTGAGCTGGTCGCCCTCGGGGGTCCGGCCAAAGATGTGCAAACCGTCGCGGATCTGCATCTCCTTGAGCTCGCATAAATGGTTGTCGAGCTTGTTCAGTGCGGTCTCATCATCGTCGCCCACAAAGCCGCAGTCCTTATCGAGACCAAGCTGGCGGCTGAGATCGAGTATGTCGTCGCGCAGCAGCTCCAGGCGCCGCGGATCGATACCGGCGGCCTCGTAATACTCGTCCACCAAGCTTTCGAGGTCGGCAAGCGGGCCGTAGCTCTCGGCGCGGGTCAGCGGTGGCGTTAGATGATCGACGATAACGGCTTGCGCGCGGCGCTTGGCCTGAGTGCCTTCCCCGGGATCATTGACGATGAATGGATAGAGATGGGGCACAGGACCGAACGCCACTTCCGGAAAACATGCCTCGGACAGCGCCAAGGCCTTGCCCGGCAGCCATTCGAGATTACCGTGTTTGCCCAAGTCGATCACCGCATGGGCGGCGAAGTCCTTTCGCAACCAGGCATAGAAGGCGAGATAGCCGTGAGGCGGCACCAGCTCTGGGTCGTGATAGCTCGCCGCCGGATCGATGTTGTAGCCGCGCGCCGGTTGCAGGCACAGCGCCACGTTGCCGAGACGATGGGCGGGCAGAAGAAAAGCATCGCCGTTCATGAAGGGATCCGATTCCGCGTCACCCCAGCGTTTTGTCACTGCCGCTTGCACACTGTTCGGCAGGGTACTGAAGAATAACAAATAGTCAGACAAAGGATAGCTCACACCACCTATCTTGGTGGCCCGGTTAGCCGGGGCGTTGGTCGGGCCTTGTGCTAGACGGTTGATTAGGGCTCGCCCATCATCCGGTATGTTCTCAATGCGATAACCGGCTGCCGCCATCGCTTCCAACAGACCTTGTGCGCTGGGTGGCGTATCCAGTCCGACACCATTACCGAGGCGGCCGTCACGGGTAGGATAGTTGGCCAGAACCATGGCGACTCGACGCTCTGCCGCCGGTGTCCTTGCCAGGTTGCTCCAGGCCAATGCGAGGTCGGCGACGAATGCAATCCGGTCGCGTATAGGCGCGTGGGCACGCAGTGAGATCTCCGCCTCCTCGTCGTAGCGCGCTTCCGACTTAAACGAGATGGCGCGCGTGATGATGCGCCCGTCTACCTCCGGCAAAGCCACGTTCATGGCGATATCGCGCGCGGTAAGCCCGCTCGTTCCATCGTCCCACGCAGCCTTCGACCCGCCCGAGAGAATCGCTTGGAGCACTGGGACATCGCAACCGTCGAGCGGGCTCGTTGCCGGTGCGCCGGGTCGCGAGACGGCGAAGCCGGTGGCGTTGACGATCACGCGCGGCGGCGCCTCGCGGAGCAGCGCTTCGAGCGTTGCCGCTGACACAGGGTCTTTGAGGCTGGTGACGAAGACTGGCAGGGGATTGAGGCCGCGCTGGCCGAGTGCCGTGATCAGGGCATCGACGGGCGCCAGGTCGTCGGCCTGGGTCAGTGCGCGGTAGAAGATCAGTACCGCCTTCGGTGCCCCGCTGCGCCAATGGGGACGCAAGTCGTCCACGGTCGCGATGTTCTCGTCAGGCCAGTAGAGCCCGACGCGGGGCAGCGGCAAAGGCTCTATCCATGGGGTTGGCTGACCGATTAGCGTGGTGGCGTAGGCTAGGAGATTGCGGAAGTTCTCGGCTCCGCCGTGGACGAAATACTGCCACAGGCGATGCCATCTCGCTTCCGGCAAGGTGCAGAGCGCGGCAAGCTCCGCATCGGGCTGATCATCGCCCGGAAGCATGGCGAGCGGAATGCGGTGCTCGCGGCACGTGGCTGCGACTTGTTCCACTCCGTAGGCCCAGTAGCCGCTGCCCCCAAGCAGTCGCACAACCACGAGTTTGGCGCGGGCAATGATGTCCTCGACATAGATATCTACCGACATATTATGGCCGAGGCTCATGACGTTAGCGAGGCGCAGGCTGGGGCCTTCCGCGTCACGAGCACGCGCCAGGCCGGCCAGCTCATTGTCGGCCGCCGACAAGATGACAATGTCGCCCGCCGTCTGGCCGAGATCGACCGCCTCCTCGCCATCGAGGATGGTACCCGGTGTGGCCGCCAGAAGGTGCATGTCAGGCTCGAATCGCGGCGCTAATGGCGTCGCGGTCCATGCCTTGGGCGCCGATGACGACGAACTGGCCCTGGCGCACCTCGTCCGGCGTCCAGTCGCGGTCGTAATAATGCTGGAAGCGGTCGCCGACGCCCTGCACAACAAGGCGCATGTCGCGCCCGTCAACGGCGACAAAGCCCTTGATGCGATAAATGTCGTGCGCGGCGGCGATGATTCGCAGCCGGTCGGTCAGCGCTTGTGGCGAGATAACGGGGCCGAGCGCCACATGAAAGCTGTTGAAATCGTCGTGGTCGTGCTCGCCTTCGTCGTCGTGGTGGGAAGGGCGCGCATCAAGATCGTTCTCGGCCGCGGCGCCGATCCCGAACACCACCTGTGCTGGCACTATGGCACTGACGGCCGGTACGACCTTAACCGCACCGCCGCGCACGCCCGCCTCGACCTCGCCGCGCACCGCATGCAGGGTGGCATGGGCGACCAGATCGGTTTTGTTGAGGATCACCATATCGGCGCATGCGAGTTGGTCGGCGAACAGCTCGGCTAGCGGCGCGTCGTGGTCCAGCGTATCCACGTCGTCGGCGAAGCGCCCTTCCGCGACGGCGTGGCAATCGACCACCGCGACGACGCCGTCGACAGTGACGCGCGTGCGTACCTCGGGCCAGCCGAAGGCGCGTACCAGAGGCTTGGGCAAAGCGAGGCCGGAGGTCTCTATGATGATGTGCTCGGGCGGTTGGTCGCGCTCAAGCAGTGCGGTCATTGCCGGCAGGAAGTCGTCCACCACCGTGCAGCAAATGCAGCCGTTGGCGAGTTCGACTATATCATCCTCGCCGCAGGCCTCGCTGCCGCACTCGGCCAGCAACTCGCCGTCGACGCCAATGTCGCCGAATTCGTTGACGATAATCGCCAGGCGCTGGCCATTGGCGCTTTCCAGGAGATTGCGGATCAGGCTTGTCTTGCCGGCTCCGAGAAAGCCGGTGACGATCGTGGCGGGTATCTTAGCGTGGCGGCTCTGAGTCACACCTTCCCTCCGAAGATGACGGAATACGACGGGCCTGAGGAGGTTTCCTGGCTTCGGCTCAGCGGCTCGCGACGCCTTCCCGACACCGTCGTGCCAGTGGCCTGTCGCCGCAAGCCTAACCGTTTACAGTTGCGGGGGCAGCGCCGGACTGGTATCGCGGCAGCGACACGTTACCGGCTTCCCTCTTCTCAGAGCTCCGACCCTAACACGGCCGCTCAGGCCACGCCAAGCTCATCCCTGATGAGCGCGGCATCGGTGGCCAGCGCCTGCATCTTGGGGGCGGTAAGATCGCGCGACACCAGTACCATGCCGCAATCGGTGCAAGGCACGATCAACTCGGCCGGCACGCTCCTGACCGGCGGCGATGGCAAGACGTACCGCGTCGGGCTTGGCTCTGGTCAGCTCGTCCGAATCCTTGAGGCGCCACGGCGCCCAAAGTGACTGATAATGGGTCAGTCAAGAGGGTTTGGACCGGCTACCGCTTGGTGGCTGGCAATTGCATCGTCGCATAATGTCCGCCATGGCGACGGAGCACGAGGGCTTTCACGCATTGACTCTTCGGCCAAAGATAGGGAACACAGGCGCTTGTCCGCGCAGAACGAGAAGGTTGGAGAAAAAAATGAGCGAACGCATCCAGGCCCACGGCCTCGCTATAGACAAAGTGCTGTACGATTTCATCAATGACGAGGCCGTGCCTGGAACCGGGCTGGACGCGGATGCCGTGTGGGCCGGACTTGCGGCGATTCTGAGCGAATTCGGGCCGCGCAATCGCGAACTGCTGGCACGCCGTGACGAACTGCAGGCGCTGATAGACGCTTGGCACCGGGAGCGTCGCGAGCAGGGATTCGATACCGAAGAGTACAAGACCTTCCTTAGTAAAATCGGCTACTTGCTGCCCGAGGGCGAGCCTTTTGCCGCGACTACGGCCAATGTGGACGAGGAGATCGCTACGCTGGCCGGCCCGCAGTTGGTCGTGCCGGTGACCAATGCGCGCTATGCGCTCAATGCCGCCAATGCCCGCTGGGGCAGCCTTTACGATGCGCTTTACGGCACCGACGTGATCCCTGAGGGCGATGGCGCGACACGCGGCGGTGCCTACAACCCGGTGCGCGGCGAAAAGGTTATCGCCTATGCCCGTGCTTTTCTCGACCAGGTGGCGCCGCTGGAGCGCATCACTCATGCCGAGGCCACCGGCTATGAGGTCTTTGATGGACGGGTCTCGGTCAGCTTCGGCAGTGGTCGGGCCGCGGGCCTGATCGATCCAGGCCAGTTACTCGGCTATCAGGGCGACGAGGAAGCACCAAGCGTGCTTTTGTTCGAGAACAACGGCCTGCATGTGGAGGTGCATATCGACCGCGAGCATCCCGTCGGCAAGAACGACCTCGCCGGCATTTGTGATGTGGTCGTCGAATCGGCTATCACGACCATTGTCGATTGCGAGGATTCCGTCGCTGCGGTAGACGCGGAAGACAAGGTGCTAGTCTATCGTAACTGGCTCGGACTGATGAAGGGCGACCTTTCCGCGAGCTTTGACAAGGGCGGGCAAACGGTAGAGCGCAGCCTCGCCCCTGACCGACGATATCTCACGCCAGACTTCCAGGAGATGACACTGTCGGGCCGTAGTCTGCTGTTGGTGCGTAATGTCGGTCACCTGATGACAAATGGCGCGGTGCTCGATGGCGACGGCAACGAGGTGCCGGAAGGCATTCTCGATGCGCTATTCACCAGCCTTATCGCCATGCACGACCTCAAGAGTGAGGGCAAGTTCCGGAATAGCCGTGCGGGCTCGGTCTATATCGTCAAACCGAAGCAGCACGGCCCGGAAGAGGTTTCGTTTTCAAGCGAGCTGTTCGCCCGTGTGGAGGACGTGCTCGGCCTTGATCGCTGTACTCTCAAGATGGGCATCATGGACGAGGAGCGGCGCACCACGGTCAACCTCAAGGAATGCATCCGCGCCGCCCAGGACCGGGTCTGCTTCATCAACACGGGCTTTCTCGATCGCACGGGCGATGAAATCCACACTTCCATGGAAGCCGGCGCCATGATCCGCAAGGGCGACATGAAGGCCGCCGCCTGGATCCAGGCCTATGAGGACTGGAACGTCAATGCCGGACTCGAATGCGGGCTGCAGGGCAAGGCCCAAATCGGCAAGGGCATGTGGGCCATGCCCGACATGATGGCGGCTATGTTGGAGGCGAAGGTCGGCCACCCTCAGGCCGGTGCCTCGACCGCTTGGGTGCCCTCGCCGACGGCGGCGACTTTGCACGCCATCCACTACCACCAGGTCGACGTTGCCCTGCGCCAGGACGAACTCAAAGGCCGTGCGCGCGCTAGCCTCGACGATATTCTCTCGGTGCCGCTTGCCGAAGGCCTCAACTGGTCCGAGGAAGAGGTACGTGAGGAGCTTGATAATAATGCGCAAGGCATCCTCGGCTATATGGTGCGTTGGGTCGACCAGGGTATAGGCTGTTCTAAGGTACCGGACATCAACGGCATCGGGCTAATGGAGGATCGCGCCACCCTGCGCATCTCGAGTCAGCACATCGCCAACTGGCTGCGCCATGGCGTCTGCACTGAGAAACAAGTGGACGAGACGCTTCAGCGTATGGCGGCCGTGGTCGATGGGCAGAACGCGGGCGATCCCCTTTACCAACCGATGGCGCCCGACTTCGCTGCCAGCGTCGCTTTTCAGGCTGCCCGCGACCTCGTCTTTGAGGGCGTTGCTCAGCCGAGTGGTTATACCGAGCCAATCCTGCACGCGCGCCGCGTCGAGGCTAAAGCCAAGCTCGTCTCATAACGGGAGATCCCGCCATGCCACGCCTGCCGACGCTCAGCCTGGACGGGATGACCGACGCCCAGCGCGCAGTGTACGACACTATCAGCACTGGGCCGCGGGGCTCGGGTGCGCGTGGGCCCTTCAATGCCTGGTTGCAAAGCCCTGATTTTGCGAATCGCGCCCAGCATCTCGGCGTCTTTTTACGCTTTGGTGCCTCGTTCTCTGCGCGCCTGAAAGAGCTCGCTATCCTCACCGTGGCACGCCATTGGACGGCTCAATTCGAATGGTACGCTCATAAGAAGCTTGCGATCGATAACGGCTTGACAATCGATGTTATCAATGCCGTGGAAACGCGCAACCGCCCTGACTTTGTCAATGACGACGAGGCCGCAGTCTATGACTTCTCCGTCGAGCTGCACGCGACCCACGGGATTAGCGATGACACCTATGCAAATGCCGAGAAGCACCTGGGCGCGGCTGGTGTAGTCGAGCTCGTGGGCTTGCTCGGCTACTACACACTCGTCTCGATGACGCTCAACGTCTTCGAGGTGCCTCTGCCCGAGGGCGAGCCTCTGCCCCTTAATCCTTAACAAGGAGCAGGACATGCTGCCGACGGGAATGTGTTTCACAACAGCGTGTGCGAGTTCGCTGACCGTGGGCTGCCACGCCATGTACCGCTGCTGCGATTCCGCTGTTGGTCGGGCGCGGCCGGGCCAATCTCGATGTCTTCTTCGACAAGTTTTGTGCCAGACGCGCCGACCGCCAGTTTAACGTCGGCCCGCACTATACGGTGGCAGATATTTTCGCCCTTTGCGTGGTCGACTTCGCTGCCTTTGTGGACATTTTTATCCCGGAGCGCTGCACCAACCTCAAGCGCCGGCAGGCGGATATCTAGACTCAGCCCAGGACAGCAGCATTGTTGCTGCGGAGCGAAGCTTAGCGCCTAAGGCCGACTGGCCGTCACGTTGAGGTCGGTGACCAGGCCGTTGGCGAGGGAATAGACCCAGCCGTGCACATGCAGGTCTTGGCTTCGCGCCCAAGCCTCCTGCACGAAGATGTCGGAAGCAACGTTTCTGACCTGGCACATAACGTTGAGTTCGCACAATCGATTCAGGCGAGCATGTAGGTTGGCGATGGCATCGAGCTCGTCGCGGTGTGCCTCGTTGATCTCGCGGATCGGATGCAGCCAGTGGTCCACTAAGCCGCGCCGCTTGCCGTCGACTGCCGCAGCCACGCCCCCACAGCCGTAATGACCGACGACCATAATGTGTTTGACCTTTAGCACTTCAACAGCGAACTGCAGCACGGAGAGATAGTTGGCGTCCTGCGGCGGGGCTAGATTTGCGACATTGCGGTGCACGAACAGCTCGCCCGGATCGAGGCCGACGATCTCGTTCGCCGGCACGCGGCTGTCGGCACAGCCGATCCAGAGGTATTCCGGCGCCTGCTGACGCTCGAGCCTTTTGAAGACGTTGGCATCGGCCGAGACCATGCGCTCGGCCCAGGCGCGATTGTTGGCCTTCAACTGGGTCAACATAGGTCTTTGTCGCTGGGCCACGAGATCAATCGTAGAGCACTGCGCAACGCACCTCGAGGCTCCAGCGGTCCGGCGCGTCGGGCGCTGTGGCCGGATCCTCAAAGGCGCTGTGAAAGCTGAAGGTGCAAGGCGCGTCAGGGTCGATCTCATCCGCTGTGGCGCCGTTCGAGCGGGCCAGTGCGCCACGCGAATCCCACTGCTTGATGAGCAGCGCCTCGTTGCGAGTTAGGCCGGGATAGGTGTACCAGCGGTGCTCGTCCGCATGCTTGGCGAAGTAGTTCTCACCGATACGGTCGCTGTAGTGGATCTCGAAGACCACCAACTCCTCGGGGCGCACGGTCGCCGCGTCGCACAGCGCCATGGGGTCGGTGGCGACGGGCTCGTGGGCGATGTTGCGCCAGAGGTTTATGATGGCGAAGCGCCCGCGTTCTAGTGCGCGCTCGACCGCTGCTGCTTCGAGCAGGGTCTCTCCGTCGGCCAAATACTTCCGCAGCGTGTCGTTGGCGCTCGGCGGGCGCGTCAAGTCGCGCAGGCGCTGCGGCGCGCTGGTCAGCGTATAGTCGCCGTGCACCACATGGGCCGGGCCCTGCACCTGCTGGCCATCCTTGATGCGGCGCTTGCTCTGTTTGCCAACGGCCGAGCGCACATTGTGGTCAAAGGCCACTGCGTGGCTCGCGCCGCTCGCCTCGCGCACGATCTCGGCGCAATGGGGGTAATAGGCGCGCACCACCTGGTCTTGGTCGAAGAAGTCGATGTCCGGGTCGGGCAGAGGGCATGTCAGGGCCTCGTAGCCGTTGTGATCCAGCGTGCACCGCTCCGCGCCCTCCAGCTGCAGAGCGTCGTGCACCGGCATCTGCCGCGTCTCCAGATCAACTCCTTCCCAGCCCCCATCGCTGCCGTCCCGGTCGCGGTGTGTCAGCACCTTGCCGTTGCGATGGAGCGAGGGCTCCACGAAGGTGTCCATGTAGCGGAACGAGCCGATGCGGACGTGCTTTGCTGCCGAGCCCATGGGCTACCTCCTCTCACTCAGACGTGGCGCCAACACTAGTGCGCTTCCGCGCAGGCGTACAGAGCGCTAAGCACCCGCCGTCTTCAGTGTCGGCCTTGGTTGATTGGTGGGGACGGGACGATTGTGCCATGGATGCGGCAGCATGGCCGGATCGGGCAGCATCCCCACCTAGTCGGCGTGGTCCTAGTAAAAGGCGAGGATAACGCCGATCCAGCCATGATGCCAGATCAGCACAGCGCCGGCAGCACCAACAGGCATGCCGATGGTGGTGATCCCCCGGCGCCCGCGAGCGCGCCTTGCTCGGGCTCTTCTCGAAGTCGTCCAGCTGCCAGGATATCTCGGGGCCGTAACAGGTGTTGAGCCCTTTGATGCGCGGATTGCTCTCGCCGAAGAAGGTTTGCTTGGTCCCGGCCTCTCAAGCACTCTAGACTTCCCTCATGGATGAGGGGGCTAGCACAAGCGTCACGCACGGTCTGCCATCGCGCCAGCTCGGCATTGAGGCGGGTGGCAGACGGTTGAACGCCGTTTGGCTCGGGCCCGGGCCTGATGAGGCACCGACCCTGGTCTTTCTACACGAAGGCCTGGGCAGCATCGGTCAGTGGCAGGACTTTCCGGCGGCGCTGGCCGCCGCCAGCGGCTGTGGCGCGTTGGTCTACGACCGCTATGGCTATGGCGGCTCAGAACCGCTGCCGCCGCCCTATCGTCGTGAGCTAGATTTTATGCACAAAGAGGGTCGCTGCGCGCTGCCCGAGGTGCTCGACCGTACCGACGTGAAAGAGGCGGTTCTCATTGGCCATTCGGACGGCGCGTCGATCGCGCTGCTCGCGGCATCGACGCCGGATTTGCGCATCCGCGGCGTGGTCAGCGAGGCGGCGCATGTCTTTGTCGAGGCGGCTTCCATCGAGAGCATCGAAGCGGCCGTCGCGGCATATCGTACGGGCGACCTGCGCGAGCATCTGGCGCGCTACCACGGCAATACAGTGGACAGCGCCTTTCGCGGCTGGGCCAATGCCTGGCTCGATCCGGATTTCGAGGCCTTCCATATCGAGGGCTATCTGCGCGCCGTGACCTGTCCCGTGCTGGCGCTGCAGGGTAGCGAGGACGCCTACGGCACGCCGGCTCAGCTTGAGGCCATCGCAGCGGCGGTTAGCGGGCCGGTCAGGACCATGCTTCTCCCCGATTGTGGCCATTCGCTCCACAAGGACGCCCGCGAGGCCGTGATGTTGGCGGCCGGAGACCTGATCCGCGTGGCCCTGGAGCGATAAAGAAAGCTGCTACCGACGGTTCGGCTCAGTTGCCTTGTAGGCGCTCTAAGGCACGGCGGTCGGCCTTGCTCGGGCGGCCGCTGCCACGTGAGCGTGTCGGCGCTGTCGTCGGTTGCTCGACGATAGAATTGGAGAGGTCTTTGTACAGGGTCTGCGCTTCCGCCGCCGGACCGCGGCGGCTACCGAGCGTTGTGATACGCACGACGCGGATCCTTCGGCCCAGCGGAAAGGTCAGCACGTCGCCGACGCGTACTTGCGCGCTCGCCTTGTTCACTGGGCGGCGGTTGACGCGCACGCGCCCACCGGCGCAGAGCTTGCTCGCTAGACTGCGCGATTTGAGAAAGCGCGCATACCAAAACCACTTGTCGAGGCGCAGGCTGTCGCTCATCGGCCGCTCCGCTTGAGCGTGTCGAGCACGGCAAAAGGCGAGGCGGTTGACGTGCGGGTCTGGCGCCGTGGCTTGCGCCGCCGCGCCGCACGCCGCGGCTGCGGCGTTACATACACGATGCCGTCTTCCGTCTCCTCGCGGCGATAGCCGAGCGCCTGCGCCACGCCTTCGAAATTCGTAGCGGTGCAGCCGGCGATGTTGAGCAGCGCGGCGTCGGGTGCGACCGGCCCCCGGCGGGCGCGGCGGCGCAGTTCGGCCGCGAAGCGCTCGAACATGTCGACACGGATCAGCAGCGGGCCAACCTGGCGGTAGCCCGTGGCCGCGACGAAGCCCTCGGACAGGGCCGGGTCGACGGCGAGCGAGACGCGGCCGTCCGGTGCCTTCGGCGGCAACGCGCCGTTGGCGACACACCACAGCAGCCCGCGCAGGGCTATCGGCTTGGGCTTGAGCAGGGCCGCCAGAAACACCGTATCGCGTCCGAGGCGAATGCCGAGTGCCGCCAGTGACTTGCGGTCTGAGCTTTCAAGCGCGTCGATCTGCTGGCTCACCGCTTGGCGGACGACGCAGCCTAAGCCCTCGGCCAGCTGAAAGACGAGACCGCGCGCAGCGCCGACAAGGTCGGCCTCGCGGGCTCGCCATAACGGTGCCAACCCCTCGGCGATATGGCCCGCCAGCCAGGTTGAAAGTCTTTGCTCCACACGCCGCCGCGAGGCATCTTCTACGAGATCACCGACCAGCAACTTCAGACCAGGGGATAAGCTTTGCGCGCCACGTGCGAGTCGCGCCACGGGCGAGTCGCGCCAGCTCACGGTGCCGTCGGTGGCAAGCGTGAACGCCTCGTCCTCGTCCGAGACCAGGCTGCCGGCGCGCTTGCGGATCTCCGGTGCCAGTGCGCTGCGCACGGCAGCGCGCAGGGCGCGACCCTCGCGCCATGTCTCGGCATCGTCGGGCACCAGATCGAAGCCTAACAATCGGCCGACATACTCACCTTCCACCACCACCTCGCCGCTACGCGTGATGGCCGCGATAAGACTCCCGCTCTCGCGCATGCGCCGCGTCAGTCGGGTCGTCTTCCGATCCACGAAACGCTGGGTCAGACGCTCGTGTAGGGCGTCGCTGAGTTTGTCCTCGATGGCGCGGGCGCGCTCGCGTAAGGCGCGCGGATCGGCCACCCAGCGTGGACGCTGGGCGATGTAGTTCCAAGTGCGCACATGGGCGATGCGCGTCGCTAGGCCGTCGATATCGCCTTCGCTGCGGTCAAGCTGGTCGACCATGCGCTCGACCCAGGCTTTCGGTAGCAGACCCTCACCACTCATTAGGTGGCGGAATATTGTCGCCAGCAGCTGGAAATGCGCGTCCGCCATGGTCTTGCGGAAGTCGGGAATGCGGCAGACATCCCAGAGCAGCGACACGGCATCATGGCCACTGGCCATGGCGGCGATATCAGGCAAGGCCGCGAGCGCGCGCAGCGAAGCCACATCTTCGGTCTCGCGTGGGCGCATCAGCTCGCGCACAGGCGGCGGCGCCTCGAGGCTGCGAAGGAGTGCGGGAAGCGAGGAAAGGTCAAGGTCAGCATTGCGCCAGAACAAAGTGCGCACAGGCTTGAATAGATGGTCCTCGACGGCGCTCACCACTTCCGGCTCGAAGGCCGGCGCGTTCAGCGTGGTGCCGAAAGTGCCGTGGCGGGTATGGCGGCCGGCGCGCCCAGCAATTTGCGCCACTTCTGCGGGGCTGAGCTCGCGTGCCTCGCGGCCGTCGTACTTGCTTGCGCCGGCGAAGGCGACGTGATCGAGCGCTAGGTTGAGCCCCATGCCAATGGCATCGGTGGCGACCAGATAATCGACTTCGCCGGCTTGGTAGAGCGCCACCTGAGCGTTGCGCGTGCGTGGGCTGAGGGCCCCCATGACGACGGCAGCGCCGCCGCGGAAGCGGCGCAGCAACTCGGCGATGCGATAGACCTCGGAGACCGAGAAGGCGACCACGGCGCTGCGCCGGGGGAGGCGCATGATCTTGTGCGCGCCGGTGTGGCTCAGCGTCGAGAAGCGTGGTCGGTTGATGAACTCGAGGCCCGACACTAGGCGCGAGAGCAGCGGTGCCATAGTGCCGGCACCGAGGAACATGGTCTCCGAGAGCCCGCGTGCGCGCAGTATGCGGTCGGTGAAGACGTGACCGCGCTCAGGGTCGGCGGCGAGTTGGATCTCGTCGACGGCGAGGAACTCAACGCGCTGATCGAGCGGCATCGATTCGACAGTGCAGACCCAATAGTGCGGGCGCTCGGGCACGACCCGCTCCTCACCCGTGATCAGCGCCACCTGACCGCTGCCCCGTACCGCCACCGTGCGGTCGTAGATCTCTCGCGCCAAGAGGCGCAGCGGACAGCCGATCATGCCTGTACGGTGGCCGAGCATGCGCTCGACCGCGAGATGGGTCTTGCCGGTATTGGTGGGGCCTAGGACGGCCGTCAGCCGGCCGCTCGCGTTGTCCCCGTAAGGTCCGCCATGGGCGCGTCGCATCGTGCGCCTAGGGTTCCCGATGCGCCGGCCCGAATCAAGAGCTTAAATACGCTCGGAAAGCCAGATGGCGAGGCGCGTGCCGGCGCGCACGCTGCGGTCGAGTAGGGCGTGCCCGGGCGCCTCTTCGGCGCCGTGCGCGAGGCCCGTGTCGCGATGCTCGAGCTCATCGTCGCGGAACTTTGTCACCTTTTCGCGCAAGTCCGCCTCGTCGTCGCCCAGGGCATTGATCTGGTTCTGGTAATGCGCCTCGATGGTGTCCTCCACCGCCACCGTGCAGGCCATAGCTGCGCGGGTACCGAGTAATGCGCTAGCCGCGCCAAGGGCGAATCCTGCGACATGCCAGACCGGCGACAACACCGTGGGCCGAACTTGGCGCTCGGCCAGCAATTGGTCCATGGCCGCCAGATGCTCGTGCTCCTGCTCGGCCATGCGCCTTATGATGGGGCCGGCGATGGTGTGACCGAGCACCGCGAGCTGGCCGTCATAGATGCGCTTGGCGCCCTGCTCACCGGCATGGTCGACGCGCAGCATGCGCGCCACCAGTGCCGCGCGGTCCAGATCGCCCGGCAGGCGCTTCTCCGCCGTCTCGCTCATGCCCGTCGCCACGATAGCAGTGTGGCTATGCCGGCCAGCGCCAGGCCGGTCGCCACGAGGAAGTTCCAGCCTGCCATCGATATGCCAAGCAGCGACCAGGTAACATCGTCGCAGCGCACGGCGGGCGCCGTCAGGACAGCTTCGCGCAGGGCATCGATATCGTCGATGTCAACATCGCCGCCGACGCAGGATTCAGTTCCCATCCACCAGCCCTCCTCGACGCCTACATGAAAGGCCGCGATGCTGGCGTCGACGGCGAAGAGCAGCGCGCAGGCCGCAGCTAGCAGCATGGCCTGCGCGCTGGGGGCGCCGGCCCGGCGCAGCAACAGCGCGCCGAGAATGCCGACAACGACCACGATGGCATAGGGATAGCGCTGATAGAGACAGAGCCGGCAGGGAAACAGGTCGAGGACGAACTGGAAAAAGAAGGCAACGAGCAGCATCATTGCACTGGCCGCGGCGGCGGCCGCGAGCGCCAGCCACGGGGTTGCCGCCACAGTCGTCACGGACCGGATCGAAAGCTGTACCACAGCCGCCCTTTATCATGCCCCGGACCGCGGCGCACTAATTGCGGACACAGTAGGATTCAGAACCATAGCTTGATGGCTAGGAAGCCGCCGAACAGACCAACCACGAAAACGATCGTCAGCAGGCCGAGATTGCGCTCGATGAAGCCGCGGATGGGCTCACCGAACCAATAGAGCAGCCCGGCGACCGCATAGAACCGCAAGCCCCGTGCCAGCAACGATGCAATCGTGAAGGTCAGCAGGTTGAGCTCGGTGAAGCCGCTGGCAATGGTGATCACCTTGTAGGGGAAGATAGGTAAGGGGGTAATGCCAAAGGTGAAGACAAGCCAGGCGCCCCACTCGTTATAGGCCTCGGCGAAGCGCGCCATCTTGTGTTCGTAGCCGTAGAAGTTGACCAGTGGTGCGCCGAGCGCTTCCCAGAGCAGTGCGCCGATGGCATAACCGGCAAGCCCGCCCAGCACCGAGGCGATGGTGCAGACGCCGGCAATGACAAAGGCACGGCGGCGGTCGGCCAGGATCATTGGAATTAGCATCACGTCCGGCGGGATCGGGAAGATCGAGCTTTCAATGAAGGAGATCCCGGCCAGCCACCGCATTGCACCGCGCCGGCCGGCAAGGTCCATGACGGAAGTATAAAGGCGGGTCAGCACAGGGCGGTCTCGATAAAGGCGCGAACATCGTCGAGGTGTGGCGCGACAGGAACTGCGTCCGGCAACCCGGGCAACTCGGCAGCGTTGGTCATATGGGCCACGATTGGCCGGCCGTAGGCAAGCGCCAATTTCACCTCGCTGAGGGTGCCGGCACCGCCCGGCAGGGCCACCACGGCTTCGGCACTGAGGATGTTGATGTGGCTGCGCGACAGCGCCTCCTCGCCGTCGTCACCCCGCGCCGGCAGGTGGGTGTGGATGGCGATCTCGATCCAGGGGTTGGGATAGCCTGTCGGGGCGTCTTGTGGCGGGTCCGCTGCGGCTGGTAGGACGCCGATGACCGATCCGGCGCGGCCCTCGGTTTCGGCGAAGGCGCGTGAGACGCTTGCCATCACACCACCACCGCCGCCCGTCAACAGGTGGTAGCCCGCCGTGGCCAGCCAGGCGCCTAGTGCCTGGGCGCGTGCCGCATGGGGCTCGCTGCCTGAGCCCATCACACCGACCACCTTATGACGCTCGATGTCAGCGATCGAGCTAGCCGCCAAGGCTCGGCAACGAGATAGTGCGCATGGGTCTCTCCCTAGTGGTCCAAACTTGACATATGGTACCCATAGGATCGCGTCTGGCGCCGCCCCGCCATCCTATGGGTACCATATGTCAAGTTCGAGCCACTAGGGTCTGTCCGATGGCCTTTGGTCTTATGCTGCGGGGCAATCAGGTTATTGGTGACCATAGCTACGATAGGCTATTCGGCCTCGCGAGCTAGGCCCGCGGTGTCGATCCTTAGGGCTACCGCGCCTAGTTCACGTCCCTGTTGCAGTTGGCGAGTTCGCTCAAGCGGTCATAGCGCTCTACGGGCCGTACCATGGTTGCAATGGCACGGCCCACTCAGTGTTACGCATTATCGCCCCGCGCGAGCTTGATCTCGGTCATCGAGGCTTGTGCCAACAGGCGTGCATCGTTGGCGATGGTGACAAAATTAAAGCCCTTCTCGATCTTGTCACGGGCCGAGGCGCCCGAGGGGCAATGGATGCCGGCGCCGAGGCCTCGATCGCGTGCCACCTTGACGATGGTTTCGACCGCCTTCACCACATTTGGCGCTGTCGGCTCCGGGTTGGGCGGGTTGCCGAGGCTGATGGCGAGATCGTTGGGTCCGACATAGATGCCGTCGAGGCCGTCGACGGCCAGAATCTCGTCGAGATTGGCGACTGCTTGCTCGGTTTCTATCATGGCCATGGTGGTGATGGTGGAGTTGGCCTCGGCCGCGTAGTCCGAGCCGCCGTAGAGTAGGCCACGAGCGGGACCGAAGCTGCGATAGCCGGTCGGCGCATAGCGGCAGGCGCCGACGAAACGCTTGCATTCCTCGACGGTGTTAATCATTGGGCAGATGATACCGTAGGCGCCGGCATCGAGCAGCTTCATAATCGCCGCCGGGTCGTTCCACGGCACGCGCGCGAACGGTGTCGGCGCATAGGCCGACATGGCGCCGAACATGGCCACTGCGTCGGGAAAGTCGACCATGCCGTGCTGGGTATCCACGGTCACGCTGTCATAGGGCGTGTTGGCCATGGTCTCCGCGCTGAAGGTGTTGGGGATCGCCAGCCAGCCGTTGACCACGGCACCGCCACCGGCCCAGATCGACTGAACCCGGTTTTCGCGCATATCACGTCCGCTCCCTAATCCAGCGAGATCTTGCCGGGAATCTCGGTTTCTAGCGCTACGTCGCCGATGCTAACGCGCGCCGTGATCGCCAATGTCTCGTTGCCCTGCAAACGCCCGTCTGCAATCGCCTGGCGCACCGTCTGCTCGATCTCCCGCTGGCTGGTGACACCGACGGTCTTGAGAAACTTGCGGATGCTCATGTTGAAAGTGTCTTCGTTCATCTCCGCCTCCTTATCTGGCTTGGAGGGAAATGTCCAAGGTGATAAGTCCCCACGCAAGGGAGAATTGCTTATCGTGACGAACCGACTCAGCGCAAAGGATCTCGCCTGCTGGCGGGGAGAGAGGCTGGTGTTCGCCGGCCTTGGCTTCTCGCTCGGGTCGGGTGAGGCGCTGGTGCTGCGCGGGCCGAACGGCAGTGGCAAGTCGAGTCTGCTGCGCCTTCTCGCGGGCTTGCTGCGGCGCGAGGCGGGAACGCTGACATGGAACGGCGAGGATGTGGACGACGATCGCGAGGCTTGGCGCGTCGTCTTCGCCTTCGCCGGCCATGCGGACGCCGTAAAGCCGCTGCTCACGGTGCGCGAGAACATCTCCTTCTGGGCCGAGATAGCGGGCGCTGGTACGGCGCGTGTGTCGGATGCGTTGGCGCGCTTCGCCATCGCCCCGCTGGCGGAGGTGCCGGCACGCTTTCTCTCTGCCGGACAAAGGCGGCGTACCGGACTTGCGCGCCTGGTCGCCGCGCCGCGCACGCTGTGGCTGCTTGACGAACCGAGCGTTGGACTTGATGCTGACGCCACCGAGAGCTTTGCTGCGCTGATGGCCGAGCACCGCGCCGGCGGCGGTATGATCATCGCTGCCACCCATATCGAGCTCGGTCTCGATGACGCGACCAACTTGGTGCTGGGATGAGCGCTATATTCTCCCTCATCCGCCGCGACCTGGCGCTTGCCTGGCGGCGTGCCAGCGAGATAGTCGCAGTACTGATCTTTTTTGTGCTGGCCATCGTGCTATTCCCCCTCGGCGTCGGTCCCGATCTCGCCGTGCTCTCTCGCATCGCCGCCGGCACTATCTGGGTCGCTGCCCTGCTCGCCGCCATGCTCTCGCTCGACCGGCTTTTTCTGCCCGATCACGACGACGGCAGTCTCGACCTGCTGATGGCCTCACCCCTGTCGCTGGAAGCCATAGTGCTGGCCAAATGCTGTGCTCACTGGCTCGTCACCGGCCTACCACTGATCGTTTGCGCGCCCGTTCTCGCAATTTTGATGAACTTGCCCTGGGAGGGCTTCGCGACGCTCGTACTCGCCATGGCGCTTGGCACGCCGACACTGAGCCTGGTGGGGGCCATCGGCGCAGCACTCACAGTCGGCGTGCGCCGCGGCGGCACATTGGTACCGCTGCTGGTCTTACCGTTGGTCATCCCCGTGCTGATATTCGGGGTGGGCGCGGTCGACGGCGCCGTCGCCGGTGCTTCGGTCTCGGGTCAGCTCATGATTCTCGCCGCGGCGCTGCTGGTTGCCTTGGTGCTGGCGCCCTTTGCCGCTGCCGCCGGCTTGCGGTTGGCAGCGGAATAGCGATAGGAAAGCGCATGGCCTCGATCCTCCACAGGTTCGCCAATCCCGCACGTTTTATGAGGTTATCAGCAATTCTCCTACCCTGGGCCGTGGGCATTACGCTGCTGACCCTGGTGGCGGGGATCTATCTCGCCCTGTTTGCCTCGCCCGCTGACTACCAGCAGGGCGAGACGGTACGCATCATGTATGTGCATGTGCCTGCGGCTTGGATGGCGCTGTTCGTCTATGGGGTGATGGCGGCGGCGAGCGCTGTCGGGTTGATCTGGCGCCACCCGCTGGCCGATATGGCGGCCCGCGTCGCCTCACCGATCGGAGCCGGCTTCACCTTCGTCGCGCTGGTCACGGGCTCGCTTTGGGGCCAACCCATGTGGGGCACCTGGTGGGTCTGGGACGCGCGCCTGACATCGGTCTTGATCCTCTTCTTCCTCTATCTCGGTCATATGGCCCTGGCGGATGCGTTCGACGACGCCACCAAGGGCGCGCGGGCGGCAGCCATCCTGGCACTGGTCGGGGTCATCAACCTGCCGATCATCCATTTCTCGGTCGATTGGTGGAACACGCTGCACCAGCCGGCCAGTGTTGTGCGCGGCGGCGGTCCCTCAATCGCCGCCGAGATGATGTGGCCACTGATGACTATGGCCTTGGCCTTCAAGACCTATTTTGTCACGGTGCTGCTGCTCGGCATGCGCGCCGAGGTGACAGCGGCTAAATTACGTGCCCTGCGCCGCACCCAAGTGGCCGCGGCAACCACGGTGGCGGCAGTGTAATGAGCGAGTTTTTCGACATGGGCGGTTTTGCCCGTTTCGTCTGGCCCGCCTATGGCGTCGCGTCGATGGTGCTTGGCGCGCTGGCCTGGCGCGCTATTGCTCGGGCCAAGCGTACGAAAACCGAGCTGGCGGCCTTGCGGGCTGAGTTGGGCAAAGAAGATGACGCGTAAGCGCCGCCGCTTGATGGTGGTGCTGGTTGGATTGCTGGCGCTCGGTGCCGCGGTGGCGCTGGTGCTGAGCGCCTTCGAGGACAATATCGTCTTTTTCTTCAGCCCCTCCGAGCTTGCTGGGAAGACCTTGGTACCGGGGCGGTCGATCCGAGTCGGTGGCCTGGTCGAGGAGGGCAGCATCACGAAGCTGGAGGACGGTCTGACGACCACCTTCGTCATCACCGACATGGCGACCACTCTGGCGGTGCGATACATCGGCGTACTGCCGGATCTCTTCCGTGAAGGCCAGGGTGTCGTTGCCGAAGGCAGTCTCGGGCCCGACGGCATTTTTGTTGCCCTCCAGGTCCTAGCCCGCCACGACGAGACCTACATGCCGCCGGAGGTGGCCCAGGCGCTGAAGGACTCGGGACATTGGCAGGAGGAGGAAGTCCCGTGATCGTCGAGACCGGCCATTTTGCGCTGGTACTCGCCTTCGTGGTGGCGGCTGTGCAGGGTGCCGTGCCGCTGGTCGGGGCGTCGCGCGGCGACTTGCGCCTGATGGCGCTGGCACGTCCCGCTGCCGCCGTGCAGTTCGTCGCCATCGCCTGCGCTTTTGCTGCGCTGACCCAGGCCTATGTGACCTCAGACTTCTCGGTCATGGCGGTGGCTAGCAACTCGCACTCGGAAAAGCCGCTGCTCTACAAGATCACCGGGGTCTGGGGCAATCACGAGGGCTCACTACTGCTCTGGGCGCTGATCCTGGCGTTGTTCGGCGCCGCGGTGGCGGCCTTTGCCGGCAATCTGCCGGCCTCCTTGCGTGCCCGCGTGCTGGCCGTGCAAGGGTTGATCGCCTTCGGCTTCCTTGCCTTCATGTTGTTCACCTCCAATCCCTTCGAGCGGATCTTCCCGCCGCCGCTCGACGGCAACGGCCTCAATCCGCTGCTACAGGACCCGGGCTTGGCCTTCCACCCACCTTTCCTCTATCTTGGCTATGTCGGGTTCTCGATCACTTTCGCCTTCGCCATCGCGGCCCTGATCGAAGGCCGCGTGGACGCCACTTGGGCGCGCTGGGTGCGGCCCTGGGCGCTGGCCGCCTGGAGCTTCCTCACGGTCGGTATCGGGCTTGGCAGCTGGTGGGCCTATTACGAACTTGGCTGGGGCGGCTGGTGGTTCTGGGACCCGGTCGAGAACGCCTCCTTCATGCCATGGCTGGTGGGCACGGCACTGCTGCATTCCTCTCTGGTCTGCGAAAAGCGCGACGCGCTCAAGTCGTGGACTGTGCTGCTCGCCATCGTTGCCTTCTCATTCAGCTTGCTAGGCACCTTTTTGGTACGATCGGGCGTGCTGACCTCGGTACACGCTTTTGCTACGGACCCGACGCGGGGCATCTTCATCCTCGCCTTTCTGGTCGTGGTGGTCGGCGGCTCGCTGATTCTCTACGGCTTGCGGGCGCCGAAACTCGCACCGGGTGGGTTGTTCGCGCCGGTCAGCCGAGAGGGCAGCCTAGTGCTCAACAATCTTCTTTTCACGACCGCTGCGGCGACGGTGCTGCTGGGCACGCTCTATCCGCTCGTGATCGATGCCCTCGATGCCGGTAAGGTCTCGGTCGGTGCGCCTTATTTTGATGCCGTGTTTATCCCGTTGATGACGCCGACGCTGGTGCTTGCCGGTCTCGCGCCACTGCTGGCTTGGAAGCGGGCGGATCTTGCTGGAGCGTTGGCCAGACTCTGGTTCGCGTTTGCCGCCGCTGCCGTTGCGGCACTGATCCTGGCGGGTGATGGCCCGCCGCTGGCGATCCTCGGCGCCGGCATGGCCGCTTGGCTCGCCGCGGCGGTGCTCGTCGAATGGGGCGAGCGGGTGCGCCTGTTTCGCGTGTCCATTGGCGAAACGCTGCGTCGTGCCGTCAATCTTCCGCGCTCGGCCTATGGCACGAGCCTGGCGCATTTCGGCGTCGCCATGGTGGTCGCTGGCATTACCGCATCGAGCGCATGGAAAACGGAAAGCTTCCAGATCATGCGCCCGGGCGAAACCGTCACCGTAGCCGGTGATGACTACCGCTTCGACGGCGTCGAGATCATTGAGGGGCCGAACTACGCCGCCGAGCGCGGGCAATTCACAGTGTTTGATGGCGAGCGCGTGATTGCTGTGCTGCAGCCCGAGAAGCGGGTCTATCCTGTCTCGCAGATGCCGACCACGGAAGCGGCGATCCTCACCACCTGGCTCGGCGACCACTACGTCGTGGTGGGTGATGCCGACGGCAAGGGCGGTTGGGCCACACGCATTTACTACAATCCGCTGGTTGCCTGGCTATGGATCGGTACCATAGTCATGGCCGTAGGTGGAATGGTGTCACTGTCCGACCGGCGTCATCGCATCGGTGCGCCGCGCCGGACCCGCGCTGCCGTCGCGGCGTAATACCATGCCGTCCCCGATATACATCGTGCCCGCGGCAATCTTCGCTGTCATGGCCGCCCTGCTCGGCTGGGGCCTGACTAGCGATCCTTCGAAGGTGCCGAGTGCGCTGATAGGCAAGCCGCTGCCGAGTTTCGACCTGCCGGCGCTCGATGGGGCGGCACAAAGCTTGGCGACTGGCGACGTGGCACCCGAGGGCGTCACCGTGATCAACGTCTTTGCCTCCTGGTGCGTCCCCTGCCGGGCCGAGCATCCGATCCTCACCGAGATTGCCCGCTGGGACGGCGTCAAGCTTTACGGCATCGCCTACAAGAACACACCCGAGGATGCGCGCGCTTGGCTCAACGAGCTCGGCGATCCTTATACGCGCATCGGCGCCGATCTCGATGGTCGCGTTGGTATCGATCTCGGCGTCTATGGCGTACCCGAGACTTTCTTCGTTGGCGCCGACGGTAATATCCACTACAAGCATATCGGCCCCATCATGGAGCAGGATGTAGAAGAACGCATCCGACCGCTGATCATAGGGCTGACGCAATGATAAGATGGGTTCTTGCCATCGCACTCGTTGCCTTGACGGCGCCGACTCTGGCTTTCGAGAATGACAAACCTTTGCCCGATTCGGCGCTGGAAGCGCGCGCGGTAGCGCTGGCAAAGGAGCTGCGCTGCCTGGTTTGCCAAAACCAGTCGATCATGGAGTCCGACGCCAACTTGGCCAAGGACCTGCGTCTGGTTGTACGCGACCAAGTGGCGGCCGGCGCTAGCGACGATGAAGTACGCGATTATGTGGTTGCGCGGTATGGCGACTTCGTGCTGCTGCGCCCACCCTTCAAGCCCAAGACCTGGCTGCTCTGGCTGGGCCCCGTGCTCATCGTGGCCATCGGCATCTTTGGGTTGGTGCGCAGCCTGCGCCGGAGGACGGCATCGGTCGCGCCCGCGGCGCTCAGCGATGACGAGCGCGCTCGCGTGCAGCGCTTGCTGGACGACAATCCGCAATGATCGTCTGGCTTGTCTTTGCCGGCTTGGCGCTGGTCGTCTCCGCGGCTCTTGCCCTGCCCATGTTGTGCCGAAGCAAGGCAGCCTCGACTCGAGCCGATTTCGACCTCGAGGTTTTCCGCGCCCAGCTTGCTGAGCTGGAATCCGATCACGTCCGCGGTCTGCTCGGCAAAGCCGAGTTGGCGGCGGCGCGTAGGGAGATTGAGCGTCGTATGCTGGGGGCGGCACCCGATGCCGAGGCGGCACGAACCCCCGAGTGGGCTCCTCCGCTGCTGCTGCTAGCGCTGGATTGGCTGATTGGCGATCCGGCGCGGCGGGCCATCAGGCCGGCTCTGGCCGTGGCCGTGCTGGTGCCGTTGGCGAGCGTCTGGCTTTATGCCGTCATCGGCTTTCCCGAGGCACCTGATGTGCCGTTTGCCGAACGCGAAGGACCAGCGGGAATGCCGGCCGAGATGGATGCGGCGGTTGCCGGGCTTGCTGCGCGGCTCGAAGAGAATCCCAATGACTTCGAGGGCTGGTTCATGCTGGGGCGCTCCTATGGGGTCATGGAGCGCTATGACGATGCGGCGGCGGCGATGGCCCAGGCGGCCGCCCTAGAGCCCGAAAACATTGACGCGCTTGTCGCCTACGGCGAGGCCTTGGTCTTCGCCGCCGACGGTCTCGTCACGCCGCTCGCTGCGCTTCAGTTCGAGATCATCCTGGCGCTCGATCCCGGCAACGTGGCGGGCCAGTTATATCACGGCACCGCACAGCTTCAGGCCGGTGACGGGACAGGGGCCTTTGCTACCTGGAGCGTGCTGGCGGTGAATTCACCGCCGGACGCGCCCTGGTTACCGTCGGTGATGCAGCGTCTCGAGGTGCTCGCCGACAAACTCGACCTCGCCTTGCCCGAGGTGGAGATCGTTACGGCGCCGCCTGACCCGAGCGTCGAAGGCATGGCGGCAGCGGCGGAGATGCCCCCGGATGAGCAGGCGGTGCAAATCGAGACCATGGTTGCGCGCCTCGAGTCCCGTCTGGCCGAAGAGCCGGGTGATGCCGAGGGCTGGAAGCGCCTTGGTCGCGTCAAGCAAGTACTCGGCAATCTCGCGGCCTCGCGGGCGGCTTACGAGAAGGCGGTCGAGTTGTTGCCCGAGGACCTCGAGGCCCTGAAGAATTTGGCTGGGGTGATCGACGAGGCAGCCGGCGACGAGGTGCTGCCGGACGACGCGGTGGCGCTGTACGCGCGGGTTCTGGAGATTGATCCGAATGCCGCGGAAGCGCTTTGGTTCCTGGGTCTTGATGCTGCCCAGAATGATCGCAAGGAAGAAGCGAAAGCCTATTGGCGCCGCCTCCTCGCGCGCATGCCGTTCGGCAGCGAAGGCTACGACATGCTCTCGGAGCAGATCGACGCACTCTAACGTCAAGTGGTGAGCCTTCACTCTCACGGTTATCGCCCAGGTGCTAGCCTTGGCGTCGTGGTTTTCCGCCACCGCTATCGTACCAGCCTTGCGCACGGAGTGCGGCTTGGGTGCAAGGCTCGTCCTTGCCGATCGCTTCGCCCCGTGGCACCTGGATGCTTAGATTTAGCTATGACAAAGTGCGCTGCGCAGATGTGAGGCGACAGCGTCGAGCGCGACCTGCTGCTGGTCGCCGCTGTTGAGATCCTTGACCGTAACCAGGTCTGCTTCGCACTCTTCCGGGCCGCGCACGAGCGCGAAGCGACAGCCGCGGTCGTCGGCGGTGCGAAATTGGCGGCCGAGTTTGGCACCCGTAAGATCGGTCTCGGCGGCCAAACCTGCCTTGCGCAGGCGTGCCGCTAACGCCAGTGAGTCCGCGGCCGAGTCCGCGTCCCAGACGGTGACGTAGGCGAGCGTCGGTGTGGGCGCCGCCATGCGCTCCTCGACCAGCATGAGAATGCGTTCGATGCCGAGCGAGCCGCCACAGATCGGTACCGAGTCCTTGAGGAACATGCCAGCGAGATCGTCGTACCGGCCACCGCCGGCAATCGAGCTGCCGATGCCGTCTGAGATAAATTCGTAAATGGCGCCGGTGTAGTAATCGAGTCCGCGTGCGAGCAGCGGGTCGAAGCGAATCGTTCCCGCCGGTAGCCCGGCCGCGACGCCGTCCCGAATGCTATCGATCTCGGCCAGACCGTCGCGCCCGGCTTCGTTGTCGAGTTTGTTGCGCAGTAGGTCGTCGAAATTGTCCCGCGCAATATCTTCGCACAGGGCCTCGGCTGCAATGCCTCGCTCCGAAAGCTCGGCACGCACGCCGTCAATACTGATCTTGTCGAGCTTGTCGAGAGCGACGAGCGCGCCGCCGTGATCCGCCTCAGCAACACCGTAAGCGGTCATCATGGCATGCAGCACGCGGCGCGAATTGAGCCGGATGGTGAAATCAGGTAGGCCGACCTCGGTGAGCGCTGCGGCAAGCGCCAGCAGACACTCAATATCGGCCAGCGGTGAGGCGCTGCCGAATATGTCGACGTCGCATTGCAGAAACTCGCGGAAGCGGCCGTGACCGGGGCGGTCGGCGCGCCATACGGGGCCCATCTGATAGCGCTTGAAGATGCGCGGCAGCTCGTTACGGCGATGGGCGTAGAAACGCACTGCCGGCACCGTGAGATCGTAGCGCAACGCCATGTCGGCTTCGCCGCTCGCCGCTTTTTCACCGCGCTTGAGGATCTTGAAGATCAGCTTGTCGCCTTCGGCGCCGTATTTTCCCGCCAGCACCTCGAGGCGCTCGAAGGCCGGGGTCTCCATCGGCGCGAAACCGTGACGCTCGAATACATCGCGAATGCGCGCCAGCAGCGCAAGGCGGTGGCGCATGTTATCGGGCAAGAAATCACGGCTGCCAGAAGGCGGTGCAAGGGGTGTCTGGGTCACGGGTGGCTCCCGGAACAAGGGCGCGCGCGGACCCTACACCGCTGCAAGGCCCATGAAAAGACTCCCGAAGGTCTGATTCGAGCTGAATTTCTGCTTGTCCTTGAGCCTGCTGGAGTCAGGCCATGCGCAATATCGCTTTCGCCCTGCCACTGCTTCTCATGTTCGATCGCACCAAGCGAGCACCCGAGAGTGCACTACATTCTGGCACAGATATCTGGCTGGGCGGGACCGAGGACTTCAAAATGGTAGATATTGCTTGGTGCTACTGCCTGGCTCGGCTCTCCGAGGGTGGTGCCGCCGCCAGATGATGCCGACGCAGAGCGTCTCTGCGGCTTTCGACGATGTCATAGACCACCGGTAGCGTTATGATACCGATGCCCTGCCTTTGGTGACGGTCTCAATCCGCGATGCGCCAGATCTTCTCACCCTCGGAGAGCCTGGTGGCTAGGGCCCGACGCTCGTCTTCCAGCGGGCCCGGGAGTCTGCCCTTAAAGCGTTGGAACAGGTCGGATTGCGCCTCTGTCTCCGCCAGCGCGACGTCGCAATCGATGTCCATAATGTCGCTGAAATGGGATTCGCTAAAATCCAGTCCGCGCCAATTTAGATCGCGGTGTCTGGGCATGCTGCCGAACGGACTAGACGTGGCGTCGGCGCGCCCCTTGACGCGAGCGACAATCCATTCGAGTACGCGCATGTTCTCGCCGAAACCGGGCCAGATGAAACGCCCTTTATCATCCTTGCGAAACCAGTTGACGCGGAAAATCTTCGGTGGATTTTCGAGTTTAGGTCCAAACGTTAGCCAATGATACCAATAGTCTGCCATGTTATAACCACAGAACGGCAACATGGCCATTGGATCGTACCTTATGGCGGCCTGACCCGCCGCCGCAGCTGTTGCCTCAGAGCCCATGGTCGCGGCGAGGTAAACGCCATGCGCCCAATCGCGCGATTCATAAACTAGCGGGAAGGTATGGCTGAGCCGACCGCCAAAGATAAAGGCGTCGATCGGCACGCCGTCGGGGTCGTCCCATGCCGCATCGATACTCGGGCAGCGGCTGGTCGCGCATGTGAAGCGCGCATTCTGGTGTGCTGCTTTGCGCCCGCAATCTGGCGTCCAATCCTTGCCCTGCCAATCGATGAGATGACCTGGTGGTTTACTGTCGATTCCCTCCCACCAGACATCACCGTCATCGGTGAGTGCGACATTGGTAAAGATGGTATCGCGCTCGAGCATCGCCATCGCGTTCGGGTTGGTCTCACTCGATGTTCCGGGTACTACGCCGAAACAACCCGCTTCCGGATTGATTGCATAGAGACGACCGTCCTCGCCCGGCTTGATCCAGGCGATATCGTCCCCGACGGTATGGACCTTCCAACCCTCGTAGCTTGCAGGCGGAATCAACATGGCGAGGTTCGTCTTGCCGCAGGCGCTCGGGAACGCCGCTGCTACGTAGGTCTTCTCGCCGCCGGGCGACTCCAGTCCGAGGATCAGCATGTGCTCCGCGAGCCAGCCTTCGTCACGCCCCATCACCGAGGCGATGCGCAGTGCGAAGCATTTCTTGCCGAGCAAGGCGTTGCCGCCATAGCCGCTGCCGAACGACCAGATCGCGCGCTCTTCCGGGAAATGAACGATGTATTTCTGCTCGTTGCACGGCCATGGCACGTCGGTCTGCCCCGGCGCCAGCGGCGCGCCGAGTGAATGCATGCAGGGAACGAAGTCCCCGTCGCCCAAGACGTCGAGGGCCTGTCGCCCCATCCGCGTCATGGTGCGCATGCTCGCCGCGACATAGGGGGCGTCGGTAAGCTGGACGCCGATATGCGCGATTCGCGATCCCAGCGGACCCATGGAGAAAGGGATGGCATACATCGTCCGACCCGTCATCGCGCCATCGAACAAGCTGCGTAGGGTTGCCTTTATCTCGATGGGATCGACCCAATTGTTGTTCGGGCCGGCATCGGCTTCTGTCGCAGAACACACGTAGGTCCTGTTTTCGACCCGTGCGACGTCCGCGGGATCGGAGCGCGCTAGGAAGCATCCGGGTCTCTTTTCCGGATTGAGCGGCGTCAACGTACCGGTCGCCACCATGCGGGCACACAGCCCATCATATTCTTCCTGCGACCCATTGCACCAATGGATCGAGTCGGGCTTGGCGAGCGCCGCCATTTCCTCTGCCCACGCAAGCAGTTTCTCATTACGTGCCACCACGGTCTCCGGAATTTGCGCCGTCCTTAGTCTCTCTCGGTTAGCCAATTCATGGCGTCCCCGCAACCGGCAAAATCTTGAGTTTTATCTCACAAATCCAGCCAAAATGTCTCCCACCGGAAATATTTGGCGCTACCGCCCCATAACACGGCATTCGCTCGGCGAACTAGCACTCGTTTGCACCTCCTAGAAGCGACGTCAGCGGTGTGTCGAGCCGTATTCTGCCGATCGGTTCACAGGAATTGTTGTGCGTCTGGATGTGTTGCAACAGGGGCATAGACGTACATTGCCATGATGTCTCCCCTCCCTATCGCGGGATATTAGAGCCCTTCTCGGGCCGGCATCAACGGTGGTCGGTTCAGGCGAACCTCACATACTCGTATTCGACCGGCATACCGTTGATGCCGCGCGATGGCGGAACCAGCCAGCCGGCCATCTGGTTGGGCTCGTTGACCGGGTGCATGAGCGAACCGACATAGGCGTGGTCGACTTCGCTCGGCAACCACTCGTTTTGGCGTGCCTGCCAGGTGGCTTTGTCCACGGGCTCGCCGACCGGGGAGAAGTGCGCGCCGGCAAAGATGCCGATGGCGCGGTGGAAGGCGGTATCGGGCAGGATCAGTGTGATGTCGATCTCGTGCTCGGCGATGATCTTGTTCCAGCGGTCGAGGCCCCGCTGGCAGTCCTGCCGGTAGTCGTCGCGCAGGCGCTCGTTGAGCACGGTGAGTGCCGGTGCATTCATGTGGTGGCGCTTGCCGTCATCCCACGTAGGAACTGAATAGCTCGCATCGGCGAGGCAGTGGTCGTCGTCGATTTTGGTCTCTTGGAAGCGCCCCTTGAGGCCCGTTGTGTAGAAGGTCGCCGCGTTAGTCGACTGCTCCGAGCCGAACAGATCGGCCGAGACGCTGTAGTGGAAGTTGATGTAGCGCTGGATGGTCAGGAGGTCGATCCCGCCGTAATCGCGCACGCGCTCGGGATCGTCGAGGCCGTGCTCGCGCATGATTTCACAGGCGCGCTTGACCACGCGCCCAACGCCAGTCTCGCCCACAAACATATGGTGCGCTTCCTCGGTCAGCATGAAGCGACAGGAGCGTGACAGTGGGTCGAAGGCGGATTCGGCGAGGCTCGCGAGCTGGTACTTACCGTCGCGATCGGTGAAATAGGTGAACATGAAAAAGGACAACCAATCCGGCGTCTTCTCGTTGAAGGCGCCGAGGATGCGGGGCTTGTCGGGGTCGCCCGAGTGACGCTCTAGCATCTCTTCTGCCTCCTCGCGGCCATCGCGACCGAAATAGGCGTCAAGCAGATAGACCATGGCCCAGAGATGTCGCCCTTCCTCTACGTTCACCTGAAATAGGTTGCGCAGGTCGTAGAGCGAGGGGCAGGTTTTGCCGAGCAGGCGCTGCTGCTCGACCGAGGCGGGCTCTGTATCGCCCTGAGTAACGATAAGCCGGCGAAGGGTGCTGCGATACTCACCTGGTACTTCCTGCCAGGCCTCATCGTTCCTGTGGTCGCCGAAGGCGATGCGACGGTTCTTTTCCGGCGGGGCAAGGAAAATGCCCCAGCGGTAATCAGGCATCGTGACATGGTCGAAATGGGCCCAGCCGCCAGATTCGACACTGATCGCGGTACGTAAATAGACCTCGGCCTCCTGGTAGCCGTCCGGCCCGAGCTCGCGCCACCAGTCGATATAGCGTGGTTGCCAGCTCTCCAGCGCTCGCTGGAGACGGCGATTGTCCGACAGATTGACGTTGTTGGGAATGCGCTCGTTGTAGTCGATGCTCATGATCTACACCCGTTTGATATCGAAGTCGCTGCGCTCGCCGCTGCCGAATAGGGTTAGCGCCCCCCGCTCGCCGACAGCGTTGGGGCGCTGGAAGATCCAGTTCTGCCAAGCCGTGAGGCGGCCAAAAATCTTGGTCTCCATGGTCTCCGGCCCGGCAAAGCGCAGGTTCGCTTCCATGCCCGTGAGCGCGTCGGGGGAGAAGCTAGTGCGCTCCTCGATGGCCAGCCGCACCTCATCCTCCCAGTCAATATCGTCCGGAATAAATGTCACCAGGCCAAGCTCTTCCGCAGCGATGGCGTAGAGGTCCTCGCCGATCACCTCGCGCGCTGTCACCACGGCGTCCGGGTCGCCGAGAAAGCGCGTCTCCAGCCGGCTCAGGCCGTTGCTCATGGGCAGGGCCCCGAAGTTCGCCTCGCTAAGGCGTAGGCTAGCGCTGCCGTCGCTGTCGAGCATGTAGGAGCGGTCGGCGGCGAGCACAATCTCGGCCAGGGTGCCAGCGAAACAGCTATCCGGCTCGACCACAGCGATGAGGCTGCGCGAAGACAAATCGAGACGCTTGAGCACACGCTTCCAGTACAGTCGAATCTCGCGCGCCAGCCAGTCGTCACCAAGATCGTCAAAGCTCTCGACCAAGGCGCCGTCGCCGCGCGATTGCAGCACCCAGGTGCCGATCTCTGGCCGGTTGGTGCGTAAATGCAGAATGGCGTCGTCGAGCGCGCGCGCCAGAGCTAGGGGCCAGAAGTTCGCGCCTTGTTCGTGCATCGCCCCCACATCTGCAGCTCTGTCCGGGCCGAGCAAGGTGAAGCGCGCCGTGCGCGCCTCGCCATCAATGGTAATGTTGAGATGGGGATAGCCTATGGCCTCGGGCGTCAGCAAGCGCTCCACGCGAGGAAGCGCGATGCCTTGCGCCAGCGTCACGTCGCCGGCCAGCTCTTTGGCTCGTGCCAGAGCCGCTTCCAGCAGTTGAGTTGGTTTGACCAGCTCGTCGACCAAGCCCCAGTCGCGGGCGCGTTTGCCACGGATACCTTCCGCCGTGGTGCAGAGGAAATCGGCGCGGTCGCGGCGCACTTTGCGCTTATCCACCAGCCGCGTCAGCCCGCCGGTGCCGGGCAGCACAGCGAGCAACGGCAGCTCGGGCAGCGAGACCGCGCTGGCGCCATCATCCGCCAGCATGATGTGATCGCAGGCTAAGGCCAGCTCGTAGCCGCCACCGGATGCGGGCCCGTTGAGGGCGGCAATATAGACCTGGTGCGAGTTTTCGGTGGCATCCTCGATGGTGCAGCGCGTCTCGTTGGTGAACTTGCAAAAGTTCACTTTTGCGGCGTGACTCGACTGGCCGAGCATGCGGATATTAGCGCCGGCACAGAACACTTTGTCCTTGGCCGAGGTCAGCACCACGGCGCCTACCTCCGGGTGTTCGAAGCGCAGCCGCTGCAGTGCGTCGTACAGCTCGATATCAACGCCGAGGTCGTAGGAGTTGAGCTTGAGCTCGTAGCCCGACGCCAGGCCGCCGTCCTCGTCCACATCGAGCGCCAGAACCGCTACCGCACCGTCGACCTCGAGCCGCCAATGGCGATAGCGCGTCGGACTGGTGCGAAAATCTATCTCGGCCGGCGCATTGGGCGGCGCCGATACCTGCTCTTCTGCCATCGTCCCTCGCAAGTCGGTATTTTAGTACTATTTTACCAGAAGAGTACCTTTGCGGTTCCTCGAGTCAAGCACACCGCCCCATCCAAAGCGCTTCCTTCCGGCCGGATAAGGCTCTAGTCTCCGCGCGTCGGGGAGAGTTGTCACCATGAGCAAACAAGCGGCTGCGCAAGGCAAAAGCAAGGGCTACATGCGCGCCACGGGCATTCTGCCCTACCAGGCGCTAGCAGCTGCCGTGCGCGCCGGTGAGGTCTCGGCCGTGCGCGAGATGGAGGCGGTTCAGATTCAGCCGAGCAGCCTCGATTTGCGTCTCGGTGCGGTCGCCTATCGCATCCGCGCGAGCTTTCTGCCCGGCCCCGACACCGCGGTGCTGGAGAAGCTCGCGCGTTACGGTATGCACGAGATCGACCTCACCGAAGGCGCCGTGCTGGAAAAGGGTTGCGCTTACATGGTGCCGTTGCAGGAGCACTTGCGCCTGCCGAGCCGCATCGACGCCCTCGCCAACCCGAAGAGTTCGATCGGCCGGCTCGACGTGTTTACCCGCGTCATCGCTGACGGCGGCGTTGCCTTTGACCGGGTGCCGAAGGGGTACGGCGGCTCGCTCTTTGCCGAGATCGCACCCCGGACATTTTCGATCAAAGTGCGCGAGGGGTCTAGGCTTTGCCAGCTGCGTATGCGCCGTGGCCGGCCGAGCGTGCGTGGTAGCGCGTTGGAACAACTCAACCGGGACGCCAAGCTGGTCGACACGCCGCCCAAGCACGCCATCATCCAGGATGATCTGATCGGCGTCACCCTTGACCTAGACGGCGAGGCTGGCGGTGTGGTTGGCTACCGTGCGCGCAAGCACACCGACGTCATCGATCTTGACCGGGTTGGCGCCTACGAGGCAGCTGAGTTCTGGGAGCCGATCCGCCCCCACAAGGGCGGTGGCATCGTGCTCGATCCGGATGACTTCCATATCCTGGCAACGCGCGAGCGTGTGCGCGTGCCCCCCGACCATGCCGCCGAAATGGTCGCCTACGACACCATGGTGGGCGAGTTCCGTGTTCATTATGCCGGCTTTTTCGACCCCGGCTTTGGTTGGGGTGAGGGGCCGGGCTCAAAAGCCGTGTTGGAAGTGCGCTCGCATGACGTGCCCTTTGTGCTCGAGCACGGCCAGACTATCGGCTGGCTGCGTTACGAGCGCCTCGCTGGCACGCCGGACCGGATCTACGGTGCCGATCTTGGCTCTTCGTATCAGGGCCAGGGTCTCAAGCTCGGCAAGCACTTCCGCCCCTGGGCTTGACCCTGCCGGCTGTGGTGGCTTAGCTAGCGCCGCACTGAATACAGGGGGGGTGAGCATGGCGGCGCGCGAATTTTACGACGATCTCGAGACCCGCGATCCAGAAGGTCGCGAGGCGGCACAATTTGCAGCTCTGCGCGAGCAGATGGCGGCGGCTAAGGCGGCGAGTCCAGCCTGGGCCAAGCTACATGACGGCATTGAGCCTGGTGATGTGACTTCGCGCGAGGCACTGGCGGCGCTGCCGGTGATACGCAAGTCGGCGCTCACCGAGCGCCAAGCGGTCGAGCCACCGCTCGGTGGCCTGACGACGCTGAGCCCCGGAGAGCTCGACTGGATCTTCTGCTCTCCGGGGCCGATCTTCGAGCCCGGCGTGCGCAGCGGCGACTACTGGCGCATGGGCCGCGCCCTATTTTCCGCTGGCTTTCGCGGCGGTGATATAGTCTACAACACTTTCGCCTACCATCTGACGCCTGCTGGCCACATGATGGAGACTGGTGCCGAGGCCTGCGGCTGTGCCGTGGTGCCCGGTGGCGTCGGCAATACAGAGCAGCAGGTGCAGGCGCTGGTCGGCCTCAAGCCTAATGCCTATGTTGGCACGCCGTCCTTTCTGCGTATTTTGCTCGAGCGCGCGGCCGAGGCCGGCCATGATGTCTCCTGCCTGACCAAGGCAGCGGTTGGTGGTGAGGCTCTGCCGCCATCGGTGCGTGCCGAGTTCCAGGAGTGCGGCATTGCCACCACGCAGTCCTACGGCACCGCCGATGTTGGCCTGATCGCCTATGAGAGCCCGATCCCCGAAGGCATGATCATAGACGAAGGCGTGATCGTGGAGATTGTCGAACCGCTCGGCAGTGCGCCCGTCGCCGAAGGCGAGGTCGGGGAGGTGGTGGTCACGGCGCTCAACCCGGTCTATCCGCTGACCCGCTTCGCCACTGGCGACCTTTCGGCGATCCTGCCGGGGCACAGTGCATGCGGACGCACCAATTCGCGCATCAAGGGCTGGATGGGTCGTGCCGACCAGACCACCAAGGTGCGTGGCATGTTCGTGCATCCCATGCAAGTGGCCCAGGTCGTCGGCCGCCATCCCGAGATTTCTCGCGCCCGTCTGGTGCTGCAAAATCCGGACAACCGCGACTGCATGACATTGCATTGCGAGTCCGCCAGCGACGGCGGCGAGCGTCTGTCCCAGGCTATCGCCGAGTCGATCCATGCCGTCTGCAAGCTACACGGTGACGTCATCTTCGTTAAGCCTGACAGTCTACCCGACGACGGCAAGCTCATCGACGATGAGCGGACCTGGGATTAGGGGGCCTAAAGTGCCGCAACCCGCCAGTTTGACGCGGAGGCCGCTAAGGCCGTCACTGCTATGCCGGACTCGCTCTGGCACCTCAGCTATCAGCATACTATATCTTGCACCCGTGCCGGGCAGCGACTCTGTTGCCATGTTGCGAGAGACTGGCCATAGCGAAAGCAAAGTTGCCGCCTTGCTCAGGAGCGGAGCGGCTCGGATCGGCTGGTCTATTCTCAAGCATTACCTGCCGCGCTAAGGGGTCATATTATGGAGCCACTTCGCGATATTGCCCATCTCGGTCATGTCGAACTACTGACGCCGAAGCCGAGCGAAAGTGAATGGTTTTTCTGTGAGGTTCTCGGTATGGCGAAGGTCCATGGCGAGGGCCAGTCGGTCTATCTGCGAGGCTACGGCGATTATGCAGCGACGACGCTGAAGTTGACTGAATCCGCTGCCGCCGGGCTCGGCCATGTTGCTTGGCGCACGCTCAGTCCGGAAGCGCTCGATCGGCGCGCTACCGCGATCGAGACGGCCGGTCTTGGCCTCGGCTGGTCGAACGGCGACTTCGGGCACGGCATGTGCTACCGCTTCGGCGATCCCGACGGCCATGAGATGGAAATCTATTACGACGAGCAGAGATACGAGGCGCCCGAGGGGCTGCGCTCGGCGCTGCGCAATCAGCCCATGCGCACCCCAAACCACGGCGTCGGTGTGCGCCGCAGCGACCATCTCGCCATCCTCTGCCGGGATGTTGGCGCCAACCGCGAGTTCGCGCAGGCTATGTTAGGTCTGCAACTGCGCGAGCAGGTGATCTACAACAACGGTGCCACCGAGATCGGCGCTTGGATGAGCTCATCGGCAACGCACCACGAGGTCGCCTATGTCACAGACGTCAAGGGTCTGAGAGGCCGGCTGCACCACTTCTCGCTCTGGGTGGATAGCCAGTCTGACGTGCTGCGCGCCGCCGACCTCTACATGGAGCACGGCATCCAGATAGAGGCGGGCCCGTCGCGGCACAACAATTCGCAGGGCTTCTACCTCTATGCCTTCGAGCCCGGCGGCAATCGTGTCGAAGTCTATACCAGTGGCTTCTTCGTCTTTGCTCCGGATTTTGAGCCCGTGGTCTGGAACGAGGAGACCCGCGGTGACGGTGTCTACTGGGGTGAGTCACTGCCCGAGAGCTTCCTCAATTACGCGACTCCCAACGAGACAGACAACGACGGCTGATATGCCTGTGCGCACCATCGACCACGTCGTCGTTATGGCAAGCGATATCGAGCGCTCGATCGCCTTCTATCGCGATACGCTCGGCGGCGAGACGCCGTTTGAGGTTGCCTTTCGCGCCGGCACCCTGAAGGTGATGCCAGTGCGCCTCGGTGGTGTCGTGGTCAATGTGCAAAGGCTCGACGAGCCCGCTTATATCGTTGCCAAGCGGCTGGAGGCTGGCACCGTCGACGTCTGCTTCCGCTGGGACGGTGACATTCAGAGCGCTATCGATTTCCTCGGCGAGCGCGGCGTCGCCATCATCGAAGGCCCCGTCCCCCGCCCCGCTGCCGACGGCACCTGGGGCACATCGGTCTACTTCCGTGACCCCGACGGCAACCTCCTTGAATTTCTCACTACCGACACGCCATCAGAAGCAATTTTCTGAAGCTTGGTCGCCCTCTTGTGGGCAACCAATGCCTCTATCGCCTTCCCCCCCTGCAAACCCCGCAAAGAGTTTGAGATAGAGGGCTTGGATCACCAATCACCCATGTTCACGAATCCACTAGGCGGCGATTATGTCCTTAAGGCGCTGGCGTATAAGCGCCTCGGCCTCTGACATGATGGTGTCAATGAGCTCCTGACAGGTCGGAATATCGTTTATCAGGCCTGCAACCATGCCGCAGGACCAGACGCCGGCATCCATGTCGCCGTTCATCATGACCTTCGGGTAGACGCCTGCGACCTCGGCCATGATGTCTGGAAACTTGATATCCTTGCCGAGTGCGGCTTCCTTTTCCAGTAGCCGCGTCGTGGCATCGCTCTTGAGTACGCGCTCGGTATTGCGCAGGGGGCGCATGACGAGCTCAGTATCGGTCTCGGACGCGGCGACGATGGCTTGCTTCACGTTCTCATGCACGGGCGCCTCCTGGGTGGCGATGAAGCGCGTGCCCATATTCATGCCGTCGGCGCCGAGCGCTAGCGCCGCCACAAGGCTGCGCGCATCCGCCATGCCGCCCGAGGCGATAAACGGCACGGTTAGTTCCTCCGCTGCACGTGGCAACAGGATCATGTTTGGGATATCGTCCTCACCGGGATGACCGCCGCACTCGAAGCCGTCGACCGAGATGGCGTCGCAGCCAATGCTCTCCGCCTTCAGGGAATGGCGAACGGTGGTGCACTTGTGAATGATCTTGACTCCCGCATCCTTGAGCCGCGGCAGATGGTCTTGGGGATTGCGGCCGGCGGTCTCGACGATCGTCACGCCTCCGTCGATGATGGCGTCTATATAGCCCGGATAGTCCGGCGCCTCGATCACCGGCAGGATGGTGAGGTTGACGCCGAAAGGCTTATCGGTCATGTCGTGGCAACGGGCGATCTCGTTGGCCAGATCGGCTGGCGTCTTCTGGGTTAAGCCGGTGATGATGCCGAGGCCGCCGGCGTTGGATACCGCCGCCGCGAGCTCGGCGAAGCCTACGTAATGCATGCCGCCCTGGATGATCGGATGCTCGATGCCAAACAGCTCGGTGATGCGCGTCTTCATGGCTTGAAATCCTAATTCTTGCGGTGGGTGCAGATGACGGCTCGTAGCATCTTCGTCGGGGGCCGGTCAATCAGCGTTAGGTTGACGTCAGGTAAGCCACGAAGTCCCCTGAGATAGGTTTTCTGGCTTGCCAGAGCGGGTTCTTCGCGCTGGGTGTCTTCGTATCAACTCTGCGGGCGGGGCTCGTTGCGGAGCTCTGACTCTTTGAATGGCCTGCAGGCTATTCTGACCTTATCAAGATCATCTATAATATCTATATCTTGCTCTTAATTGTCTAGAATATTATTTCTTAGGTTATCACGTGCATCATTGAAGTCGTTTCAGATTATGAATGCAGATCCTCGACCTTATGGCGGATAGTAATCTCAAGCGTCGGCTGCGTGAAATAGCGATAGACCAGCGTGCCGTCTTCCAAGTCGGCGCCTTCGATCAGATCTTTCTCGGTGTAGTAATTCTGGCTGAACGTCCAGGGCTCGCGGTCGCCCTGCTTTGGCATGATGTGCATCTTGCGTGTCAGGTAGCCGGCATTGAAATTTTCGGGGTCGATGAAGGGCAGCGCTGACATGTCGTGGTCTTCCTCGCGCAGCTCGGCCGTGACGACATCGGCACCGATCGCGTCCATATGCTTTAGCAGGCGGCAGACGAAGCCGCAGACTAGGTCGGCGCGCATCGTCCAGTTGGTGCGCAGGTAGCCGAATACCCAGGCCATGTTTGGTACGCCGCTGAAGAGAATCCCGTGGTGGCCGAAGCACTGCGAGAAATCAAGCGGCTCGCCGTCGATGACGAAGGGAATGTCGCCCAGTGCCGAGAGATTGAAGCCGGTTGCGGTCACGATGATGTCCGCTCGCAATTCCTTACCGGATTTCAGCAGAATGCCGCTTTCAGTAAAGGTCTCGATGTGGTCGGTCACGACTGAGGCCTTGCCGGCACGAATCCCTTTGAAGAGGTCACCATCTGGTACAACCGCGAGGCGCTGGCGCCAAGGCCGATAACTCGGATTGAAATGGGTGTCGACGTCATAGTCGGGGCCGAGATAGGCGCGCACGCCGTCCATCAGTTCCTTGCGTAGTGCCTCTGGCTCTTCGAAAGAGCGACGGGTAGTAGTCCGCTGCTCCAGCAGTACGCTGCGCCGCACGATTTCATGTGTCCATTCCTCGGGGATGTCGAGTTGGCGCATCATTTCCGCGACTTCGTTGACGTTGGGCTTGGGGTAGAAATAGGTGGGCGAGCGCTGCAGCATGGTGACATGCGCAGCCTTCTCGGTCATCGCCGGAATGAGGGTCGCGGCGGTTGCGCCTGAGCCGATTACAACAACGGTCTTGTCTTCGTAATCGAGGTCTTCTGGCCAGGTTTGCGGGTGCACGACCGGTCCCTGGAAGAGTTCTCTCCCGGGGAATTCTGGCGTATACCCTTCGTGGTGGTGATAGTATCCCTGACACATCCAAAGGAAGTTGCAGGTAAACTGCGCGGTCTTGCCACCCTCACCATGCCGCACGTCGAGCGTCCAGCAGCGATCCCCACTCGACCAGACTGCGGCGGTGACCGCATGCCGAAAGCGGATATGGCGGCGGATATCCTGCTCATCGAGCACCTCGTTGAGGTAGGCCAGGATCTCGGGCGCCGTGGCGATGGGTGGGCCTGACCAGGGCTTCCATTTGTAGCCGAAGGTATAAAGATCGCTATCCGAGCGAATGCCCGGAAATTTATGCGTCAGCCAAGTACCGCCGAAGCTTTCCTGGCTCTCCAACAGGGTAAAACGCCGCGCTGGGAAATGCTGTTGCAGGTGATAGGCGGCATCGATGCCGGAGATCCCGGCGCCGACGATCAGAATGTCGAAGTGTTCAGTAGAAGTCGTCACGGGTCTGCCTTTGGCTGCCTAGCTGACGCAAGCCTACACCATTGCAGAGGATGCGCATCATGTGGACTTGGAGCCCATCCCAATCGAATTGAATGCGCGTGCAGCCCCGTCGGTCCCTGTGGCGAGGTCCGGATTCCCCCGTGAAAACCAGGTTTAGAATGAGAGTTTACCGCAGTTTTGTGCGCTTTTTGAGCCAGAAGCTGCAAAATGTGCTTACCCTGTGCTAGCTTACGCGCTGGAGGAGACCTATCGGACGTCCGGGTGCTGGAAACGCGGGGCAGAATAAAAACCTTGCCGGTGGCCCTGGAGGTGTGCGCGAATTCCGAAATCGGAGAGATTTGCGCCCGGTGCTGGCTCACGATTATTGCGCGTCCTTTGTGACGGCGGATCTCCGCCGTCATGGGCGGCACCGACCAATGGAGACGGAACAGGAATGACGCCTGTGAGAGCACAAGGTCTGTACGACCCCATCAACGAGCATGATTCGTGCGGCGTCGGTTTCGTGGCCAATATCAAGGGCCGGCGCAGCCACGAGATCATCCGTGATGGGCTGCAGATCCTGCTCAACCTGGACCATCGCGGCGCCGTCGGGGCTGATCCCTTGGTTGGCGACGGGGCCGGGTGCCTGTTGCAGGTTCCCGACCGTCTGTTGCGCGACTGGGCGTCCTCCGAAGGACATGAACTGCCGCCGGAGGGCCATTACGGGGTGGCGATGTGCTTCCTGCCGGCCGATGACGATGCGCGCCAGATTGCGGTGGAGCATTTTGAATCGTTTGCCAAGGCGGAAGGGCAGAGCATTCTCGCCTGGCGCGCTGTGCCGCTCGATCTCGACGGCATCGGCGAGCGGGTCCTTGAATGCATGCCCGTCATCCGCCAGGCCATCGTCGTTCGCAGTGTCAAGTTGAAGGACCAGGATGCCTTCGAGCGCAAGCTCTTCACCATCCGTAAGCAGGCACTGAACAGTATCCGCACTCTCGCCGACACTTACGGCCGAGAGGCGCTGACCGAGTTTTACGTCGCCTCGTCCTCCTCGCGCACAATCGTATACAAGGGCCTGCTGCTGGCGCGCCAGGTCGGGACTTTCTATCGTGACCTGACAAATCCGCTAACCGAGTCGGCGTTGGCGCTCGTGCATCAGCGTTTCTCGACTAACACCTTCCCGTCCTGGCGCCTAGCCCATCCCTATCGGATGCTGGCGCATAACGGTGAGATCAACACCGTGCGCGGCAATGTCAATTGGATGGCCGCGCGGCGCCAATCCATGGCCTCCGATCTGATGGGGCCGGATCTCGACAAGATGTGGCCGCTGATTCCGCACGGTCAGAGCGATACGGCCTGTATTGACAATGCGCTCGAACTGTTGGTGGCGGGCGGCTACTCGTTGGCCCATGCGATGATGCTGCTGATCCCGGAGGCCTGGTCCGGTAACACGTTGATGGATCCAAAGCTGCGGGCCTTCTACGAGTATTATGCAGCTCTCATGGAGCCTTGGGACGGGCCCGCCGCGATTGCTTTTACCGACGGCCGCCAGATCGGTGCAACGCTCGACCGCAACGGCCTAAGGCCGGCGCGTTACGTGGTGACCGACGACGATCATGTCATCATGGCCTCGGAGGTCGGCGTGCTGTCGGTGCCGGAAGAGAGTATCGTGCACAAATGGCGCCTGCAGCCCGGCAAGATGCTGCTCATCGATTTCGACGAAGGGCGAATCATCTCAGACGACGAGATCAAGACCACATTCTCCGAAAAGCACCCCTACCAGGAGTGGCTCGACATCACCCAGTTCAAGCTGGAGGATCTCGACGAGAGGCCGCTATCCGAGCGTGATGCTAAGCGCAATGCCATCGACGATTTGCTGATCACCCAGCAAGGCTTCGGCTATACGCACGAGGACATCAGCGTCTTCCTTGAGCCGATGGCGCGCAGTGGCGAGGATCCGATTGGCTCGATGGGCGTGGACGTGCCCATCCCGGTGCTCTCGAATAAGGCCAAGCTGCTCTACAACTACTTCAAGCAGAATTTCGCTCAGGTCACCAATCCGCCGATTGATCCGATCCGCGAGCAGTTGGTGATGTCGTTGGTCTCCATGATCGGGCCGCGACCGAACCTGCTCGGTCATCATGCCGGCTCGCATATGCGCCTGGAAGTGTCTCAGCCGATTCTTACCGATGGCGACTTGGCGAAAATCCGTTCTATCTCCTCGCTGGTCGGTGAGGCCTTCCGCACCCACACCATCGACGCCACCTGGGCGGCGAGTAAGGGCGTGGACGGGCTTGGCCCGGCTGTCGAGAGAATCTGCGCCGAGGCGACCGAAGCGGTTCTCGGTGGCCACAACATACTCGTGCTGTCGGATCGCAAGATGTGCGAGAGCCGGGTGCCGATTCCGGCGTTGTTGGCCACCGCGGCTGTGCATCATCACCTGATCCGCCAAGGTCTGCGTACCTCGACGGGTCTGGTAGTCGAGACGGGCGAGGCGCGCGAGGTGCAGCATTTCTGTGTTCTCGCCGGCTATGGTGCTGAGGCGGTTAATCCCTATCTCGCCTTTGCCACGCTTGAGCAAATCCGTGTGCGCGAGGGTATGTCGCTGTCCAGCGAAGACGTGCGCCAGAACTACATCAAAGCCGTCGGTAAGGGCATCTTCAAGGTCATGTCTAAAATGGGCATCTCGACCTACCAGTCCTATTGTGGCGCGCAGATTTTCGATGCGGTCGGCTTGTCGTCGAAGTTCGTCGAAAAATATTTCACCGGCACGGCCTCGACCATCGAAGGGGCGAATGTCTCGGTTATTGCCGGCGAAGCGTTGGAGCGCCACCATGCCGCTTACGGCGATGACCCCATATATCACGACATGCTCGATGTGGGCGGCGATTACGCCTATCGCGTGCGCGGTGAGGATCATGCGTGGACGCCGCAGAGTGTTGCCGCACTGCAGCACGCGGTGCGCGGCAATATGTCTGAGCAATACCACGAGTTCGCACGCAGCATAAACGACCAGAGCGAGCGCCTACTGACTATTCGTGGACTTATGGAATTGCGCCGGGCAGAGCGGCCGCTGTCACTCGACGAGGTCGAGCCGGCCAGCGAAATCGTCCAGCGCTTTGCCACCGGCGCCATGAGCTTCGGCTCGATCAGCCGCGAAGCGCATACCAATCTCGCTATCGCCATGAACCGTATGGGTGGCAAGTCCAACACGGGCGAGGGGGGCGAGGAGGTCGATCGCTTCACGCCCATGGAGAACGGAGATTCTATGCGCTCGGCGATCAAGCAGGTGGCCTCGGGCCGCTTCGGCGTCACGATCGAGTATCTTGTCAATGCTGATGACATCCAGATCAAGATGGCCCAGGGCGCGAAACCCGGCGAGGGTGGTCAGCTGCCGGGCCATAAGGTAGATCTCAACATTGCCCGCGTGCGCCATTCGACGCCGGGTGTTGGTCTGATCTCACCGCCGCCCCATCATGACATCTATTCGATCGAGGATCTGGCGCAGCTCATCCACGATCTTAAGAATGCCAATCCCAAAGCCCGCATCTCGGTCAAGTTGGTCTCAGAAGTCGGTGTCGGCACCGTCGCTGCGGGCGTCAGCAAGGCTCGTGCGGACCATGTGACCATATCTGGCTATGAGGGCGGCACTGGCGCCAGCCCCGTCACTTCGCTTACCCATGCCGGCTCACCGTGGGAGATTGGGCTTGCCGAGACACAGCAGACCTTGGTGCTCAATGAACTTCGCGGGCGGATCGTCGTGCAAGCTGATGGCGGTTTGCGCACGGGCCGCGACGTTGTCGTCGGTGCCCTGCTCGGCGCCGACGAGTTCGGCTTCTCCACCGCGCCATTGATCGCGTCGGGCTGTGTGATGATGCGAAAGTGTCACCTGAACACCTGCCCGGTCGGCATCGCGACCCAGAATCCGGAGCTTCGTGCCAGGTTCAAGGGGCAGCCCGAGCATGTCATCAATTATTTCTTCTTCGTCGCCGAGGAAGTGCGAGAATTAATGGCCTGCATGGGCTTTCGCAGATTCAATGAGATGGTGGGACGGGTCGATCGTCTCGACATGCGCCGCGCCGTTGACCACTGGAAGGCGAGCGGAGTTGATCTCTCCCGTCTGCTTTATGAGGCGCCGGCGCGACCGGGCGTCGCCATCTACAATTGCGAGGCCCAGGACCACCATCTTGACCAGGCGCTGGACAAGGATCTAGTCGAGGTGGCGCAGCCGGCGCTGGTGGCGCGCAAGTCGGTGCGGATCGAGCGTGAGATCAGAAATGTGAACCGAACGGTTGGCACCATGCTCTCGGGAGAAGTTGCTAAGCGCTATGGCCATGCTGGTCTAGACGATAACACCATCGCCATCCAGCTAACCGGTACCGCGGGCCAGAGCTTCGGCGCCTTCCTCGCCCATGGCGTTAATATGACGTTATATGGCGATGCGAATGATTATGTTGGCAAGGGACTTTCTGGTGGCACACTCGTGGTGCGCCAGCCCAAGGAAGCGGAGCGCGAGCCGGTCGAAAATATAATTGTCGGCAATACCGTCCTTTATGGTGCCATCGCGGGCGAGGCCTATTTTGAGGGTGTTGCCGGCGAGCGTTTCGCGGTGCGCAACTCTGGCGCTATTGCTGTAGTTGAGGGTGTCGGTGATCATTGCTGCGAATATATGACAGGCGGCGTGGTCGTGGTGCTTGATAAGACGGGACGCAACTTTGCCGCCGGTATGTCGGGCGGCATCGCCTACGTCTACGATCCAGACAAACGTTTCGAGAGTGTCTGCAATACGGCGATGGTCGATCTCGAGCCGATTGCGCGCGCTGATCCCGCCGCCGCTGACGATCCCGACCGTCCGTTGCAGCACCCACAAGGGGTCGAGAATAATGGTATGGGTGACGTGCTGCGCTTCGATGCAGAGCGGCTGCGTCTGCTCATCGAGCGGCATCGTCTGTTCACCGGCAGCGAGCGGGCGCGCGAGCTGCTGGAGAACTGGGGCAACACGCTATCTCGCTTCGTCAAGGTCATGCCTAGGGATTACCGACGGGCGTTGCTTGCGATGAAAGAGGATGACGACGTGGCCGGCATTGCCGCTGCGGGATGATTCGCAGCGCCGGTCCGAAGGAATAGAATATGGGTAAGGTTACAGGATTCCTGGAATTCGAGCGCCACGATCGCGGCTACGAAGCGCTGGAATTTCGTATCCAGAACTGGAACGAGTTCGTCAAGCCTCTTCCCGATGAGGAGTTGGGGCGACAAGCGGCACGCTGCATGTCCTGTGGTATTCCATATTGTCATAATGGTTGCCCAGTCAATAATATGATTCCAGACTGGAACGATCTTGTCTATCGAGAGCAGCGAGCGACGGCGGTTACGGCGCTGCACTCGACAAATAATTTTCCTGAGTTCACGGGACGTGTCTGCCCGGCACCGTGCGAAGCGGCGTGCACACTGAATATCGAAGACACGCCAGTCACCATCAAGACGATCGAATGCTCGATCGTTGACCATGGCTGGCGCGAGGGGTTGATCAAGCCGCAGGCGCCGGAGGCGAAGACCGGTAAGAAGATTGCAGTGGTTGGCTCCGGTCCGGCCGGACTTGCCTGTTCACAGCAACTCGCCCGCGTTGGGCACGGCGTTACCCTGTTCGAGAAGAACGATCGCATCGGTGGCTTGCTGCGCTACGGTATCCCCGACTTCAAGCTGGAGAAGTGGCTGATCGACCGGCGCATCGAGCAGATGGCGGCCGAAGGTGTCACGTTTCGCACCGGTGTCGAAGTCGGTAAGGATGTTCCGACCTACTCCTTATTAAGAGATTTTGATGCGGTCACCCTGACCAGTGGGTCCGAGCATCCGCGTGACCTGCAGGTCGAGGGGCGCGATCTAGACGGCATCCATTTTGCTATGGAATTTCTCGTCCAGCAGAATAAGCGCGGCGCTGGAGACAGGGAGGACGTGGCGGCACCGAACGGCACACTGAGCGCCAAGGACAAGCATGTCGTGGTGATCGGTGGCGGCGATACGGGATCCGACTGCATCGGTACTTCGCGGCGCCAGGGCGCGAAATCTATCATCCAACTCGAGATCATGCCGCGACCACCGGAGAAGGAAGACAAGGCCATGACTTGGCCGGATTGGCCACTCAAGATGCGCACATCCTCGTCGCAGGAAGAGGGCGCTGAGCGCGACTGGTCCGTGGTCACCAAGCGCGCCGTTGGCACGAACGGTAAGGTCGAGGCGATAGAATGCGTGCGCGTTGAGTGGAGCAAGGATAACACCGGGCGCATGCAGATGGACGAGGTCGAGGGCAGTCAGTTCCGCCTCGAGGCGGATCTGGTGTTGTTGGCCATGGGTTTTCTCGGCCCATGCCAAACAGGCATGGTCAGCCAGTCCGGTGTGGCGCTTGACCAGTGCGGTAATGTGCGAGCTGACACGGTTGACTATCGCACCTCGGTGGAGAAGGTGTTTGCTGCTGGCGACACGCGCCGCGGCCAGTCACTCGTCGTCTGGGCGATCCACGAAGGCCGTCAATGTGCGCGCGCTGTCGACGAGTATCTGATGGGCGCGAGCAGCCTGCCACGCTGACCGGGGAGTGTCATCTTGGTGGCATGGTCGTTCGAGCCACTGCATAATGAGTTTGGCGCCCGTGTTTGGGGCATCGATCTCGGCGCGCCGCTCTCGGATGTGGCGGTGGCGAAGTTGCATGCGGCGGTCGACAAATACTCCTTCCTTTGCTTCTCGGGCCAGGACTTCGATGACGAGCGGCAGCTCGCGCTGACTCGGGCGCTGGGCGAACCGGAGCCCAATCACCTTAAACTCGGTCAACTCGGCGTGGTCGATTATTTTGGCACCATCGGCAATGTCGAGGACGATGGCACGGCGCTCGACAATGACCACATCAAGATAGTTCGCCTGACAGGCAACAATATGTGGCATTCGGATTCGTCATTCCGCTCCGTGCCTAGCTATGTCTCGATCATGGGCGTCTACGAAGTGCCATCCGAAGGCGGCGAGACGCTGTTCGTTAGCGCGCGGGCGGCCTACGCACGGCTCGGCGAGGACAAGAAGCGCGCTATCGACACGCTGCATGCGATCCACGACTATGTCTTTTCGCGCAGCAAGGTTGGGCCCGACGCGGTAACTCCGTCGCATGCCGCTTCCGTACCGCCGGTGGAGCAGAAGCTGGTGCGCAGCAATCCGCGCCACGGCCATAAGAATTACTATGTTGGCTCCCACGCCAAGACCATTGTTGGCTGGTCTGAGGCGAACAGTCGCGCCCTGCTCGATGATCTGCTGGCGCGGGCGACCGGAGAAGAGCACATCCTCACCCACGCCTGGCTACCCGGCGAAGTGGTCATCTGGGACAACCGTTGTCTGCTGCATCGCGGCAGCGGCTATGACGCGGATACTCAGCGCCGTTTGATGCGCCAGACCCGTGTCACCGGCGCCTGCAACACCCTGAAAGAGTGATCATCAGTCCTTGTGCTGGCCGATGCGCGGCTCCTGGCCCGTGATGAGGCGGCGGATATTGCCATGGTGGCGTAGTAGTACCAGCACTGCGAGCATTGCAAAGAGTTCGATATGCTGGGGCTCGCCTGGCAGCCAATAGGGTAGGTCGCCATCGCGCTGTAACCAGAGCATGCCGGCGAGCAGCGGCGGGGTCGCGACGATCGAGACCATTGAGGCGAGCGAGGAGAAGCGGAACAAAGCGGCCATAGCTAGCCAGGCGAGCGCCGAGGCGAGGGCCACCGGCCAGGCCAGGGCAGCGATCACGCCCAGCACTGTCGCCACGCCCTTACCCCCACGAAAGCGAAGCCAAACCGGAAACATGTGGCCGAGCACGGCGAACAGTCCGGCCACGACCGCGGCATCCGGACCCCAATAACCTGCAGCGCGTGTGCTAAACCAGCCCTTGCCGGCATCAAGCAGCAGCGTTAGCGCGGCCAGGCGCTTGTTGCCCGTCCGCAACACGTTAGTAGCGCCGATATTGCCCGAACCAATCTCACGGATGTCGCCGTGGCCGGCGAGGCGCGCCAGCAACATTCCGAAGGGTATAGAGCCGATCAGATAGGCGACAAGCGCAGTGATATAAAGCGGCCAGGTATAGGCTAAGCCTCCGAGTGGGTCAGGCACCCTCAGGTCTTCTCTGTCGCGTCGTAGACAGTGCGTCCGCGCACCATCGTGCGTAGCACTCGGCCCTGCACAGGGTGGTCGTCATAGGGCGCGTTGAGAGATTTGCTTCGCAGCCTGTCGACATCGATAGTCCAGGGCGTGTTGAGGTCGAACAGCACCAAATCGGCTGGTGCGCTTGCCGAGAGTCTGCCTTGCTCGAGGCCCAAGAGTCGTGCGGGTGTAGCGCTTAGCCGTGTGAAGAGCGTCGGCAGCGTCATGTGGCCGCCATGCACTAGGGCAAGCGCCAGCGGCAGCATGGTCTCAAGCCCGATAATGCCGAATGCGGCCTGGGCAAAGGTGGTGCGCTTGGAATCCTGGTCGTGTGGTGCATGGTCACTGACGATGGCGTCGATGGTGCCGTCCGCCAGCCCTTCCACCATGGCAATGCGGTCGGCTTCAGAGCGCAGTGGCGGCTGCACCTTGGCGAATGTGCGGTAGTCCTCGCAAGCAGATTCGTTGAGCGTGAAATAGTGCGGCGCCGTGGCGCAGGTCACGGGCAGGCCGCGCGCCTTGGCCCGGCGCACAGCGTCCACGGCGGCGGCGGTCGACAGATGGGCCACGTGATACGGCGCGCCGGTGTGTTCGACTAGGCACAGGTCGCGCTCGACGATAATCACCTCGGCCTCGGCCGGAATGCCGGTGAGGCCGAGGCGTGTCGCCAACTCGCCGTCGTTCATCACGCCGTCGGCGGTTAGCGTTATGTCCTCGGGGTGCTGCATCACGAGCTTGCCGAAGGGTTTGGCATAGGTCAGCGCGCGGCGCATGACGCGGCTGTTCATGACCGTGCGATGGGCATCACTGAAGCCCACTGCGCCGGCTTCTGCCAGCAGTCCGATCTCGGTTAGCTCCACACCTTCGAGGTCGCGGGTGATGGCGGCGATGGGGTAGATCTTGACGATCGAGGTCTCACGCGCCCGTCTGGCAATGAACTCGATCAGGGCGATCTGGTCGATAACCGGCTCAGTGTTGGGCATGCAGGCAATACTGGTGACGCCGCCCGCTGCTGCTGCCCTGCTAGCGCTTGCCAGCGTCTCCTTGTGCTCGGCACCTGGCTCGCGCAGATGCGCGCGCATATCGACCAGCCCCGGCGCTAGGCACGCACCTGCGCAATCGACGACCGCCGCATCCTCGGGCAGGCCGTCCGCGAATAGCTTTGGACCGACATCGGCGATGTGGCGGTCGTCAGTCAGAAGCTCGCCCGGTGCATTGAGCCCGCTTGCGCCATCGATGAGGTGCGCGTTGATATAGGCGACGCGCCCGTGGCGCCGATCGTCGTCGCTCACGTTTCGCCTCCGTGCACGAGGATATCGAGGCAGGCCATGCGCACTGCCACGCCAAGCTCCACCTGGTCGAGAATGACACTGTGAGTGAGGTCGTCGGCGAGCCGGCTGTCAATTTCCACCCCGCGGTTCATTGGTCCCGGATGCATGACTAGGGCATCGGGCTTGGCGTGCGCCAGCTTGTCCTCGTCGAGTCCCCAGAAGTGGAAGTATTCGCGGATCGAGGGCACGTATGAGCCTTTCATGCGCTCGGTCTGCAAGCGCAGCATCATCACGATATCGCAACCTTCCAGCCCCGCGCACATGTCGTGGAAGACCTCGACGCCGAGACGCTCGACCGCGGGTGGTAGCAGGGTCGGTGGCACGATTAGGCGCACTCGTGCGCCCATGATATCGAGCAGATGGATGTTGGAGCGGGCGACGCGGCTGTGGCGAATATCGCCGCAGATTGCCACCGTCAGGCCGCCGAGCTTGCCGCGCCGGCGGCGGATGGTCAGGGCGTCGAGCAGGGCCTGGGTAGGATGCTCGTGGCTGCCGTCGCCGGCATTGATGACAGCGCATTCGATCTTTTCCGACAACAGCTTGGCGGCGCCTGAATCGCCGTGGCGCACGACCAAGGCATCGGGATGCATGGCGTTCAGCGTCATCGCCGTGTCGAGCAACGTCTCGCCTTTTTTGATGGCGCTGGAATACGCTTGCATGTTGATGACATCAGCGCCGAGGCGCTTGCCGGCAAGCTCGAAAGAGGTGCGCGTGCGCGTCGAGCTTTCGAAAAACAGGTTGATCAGTGTACGTCCGTGCAGGCGGTCCAGCTTTTTGGCAGCTTTGCGATTGAGTGCAGCATAGGATTCCGCAAGGTCGAGAATGTGCTCGATCTCTGCTGCGCTCATTCCGGCAATGCCGAGAAGATGCGACTGTACGCTAGCTATGGTACGATCCGATAGTGGCATCAAAACGCTGATCATACCCTTCGTTTGCGCGAGGGCAAGCCGGCAAACACGCTTTAGTCGAAAAGTTCCCGCCACATCTGCGGTGTGGTCGCGGTAAGCATGGTGATAACGCTGAGCATGATCCCCCATCAGCGGTGCGTTGCCGCTCATCTGCCGCGCCATCAGATAGGTTACAGGCGAACCGGGCGGCGCGGCGAAAAGCAGCAGGACGGTAGCGGCCTGCTGAAACCGAGTGCGCGGCCGACCCGGAGTCCGACGAGCGACAGCATCAGCACAGCGCCCACAATCGCCATGATGGTCGGACCAAGGTCCAGCCTGCCGAACGGCGCGCGTGAGGCGGTCGTCCGGGAACAGCAGGAAATAAATCAGACGCTCGAGAGGATACCAGACACCGTCGCTGGGAAGTCGATGCGCAGTAATCCGGACCCAAACGGGGTCAGGGTGAAAATCGGCAGCAGCGCCGCCAGAGGCGGCATCATGCCGTTCTTGGGGCGCTGGCGGCAAGCGCGTCGAGAGCGCCCTGCAGAATATAGGCGGCGGCCATCTTGTCGACGAGCTCGGCCCGGCGCCGCCGCGACAGGTCGGCATCGAGCAAGGTGCGGGTCACGGCCTGGGTCGATAGCCGCTCGTCCCACAACAATAGCGGAAGGGGCACCGGCTTTGCTACATTAGTGGCGAAGGCGCGGGTCGACTGTGCCCGCGGGCCTTCGCTGCCGTTCATGTTGAGGGGAAGTCCCAGCACCAGACCTACGATCTCGTACTCACGGCAAATTATGCGCAGTTGCTTCGTATCCTTGGTGAATTTGGTCCGCCTCAGGGTCTCCATCGGCGTAGCCACAACGCGCCCGTGATCGGATAGCGCCAAGCCCACTGTCTTGGCTCCCAGATCGAGCCCGAGCAGACGTCCCGCAGGGAGCGCGTCGTCAAATGACTTCAGGTTGCTGAAGATCATGCCGCCCTTATGCCCAGCAGCGGCAAAGAAAGAAAGCCCCGCACCTAGGTGCGAGGCTCAAAGTCGGATGCGAGATTCGAGTGGAGTGGAGACTTGGTACAGAGGACACTATGGATTCCACTCTACCATGCCCTTAACATGGGTTAAGTTGGAGCTAGTTTCCGCCTCTATGGCGGGGGGAAAGGGGACAAAATAACGAAAATCAAACAAAAATATGATCGCCGTGGCTTCGCCTTGGACATGGGTGTGCCATATGGCGGTGACGATGGCGACCGCCCGTTCCGCTTTTTCGACAATCGTGAGAAGTACCTGCTTTTCGTGACAACCTGCAACGAGAAGTGGGTGATCGCCGAGCGCGTCGGCATGGAACTTGAGAAACTGGCGCCGCGCCCACCGGCCCTGCGCCTGTTCGATGCCGGCATGGGCGACGCTACGGTGCTGACCAGAGTCATGCGCTGCGTTCATTTCTATTTTCCCGCGGTACCGGTTCTGGCGGTGGCCAAGGAGATCAGTGTTGAGGACGTGCGTCTCGGCCTGGAAAAGATGCCCGATCGTTTCGTCGAGCATCCCGAGACGGTGTTGGTGGTAACCAACATGCGATATTCGGAGGCACCAATGCTGCGCCCCGACGCCAGCCACGCCGGCGCCCTCAATTGGCACGAGGTAGCGCTGAGCGGCGATTCGGCCTACGAGTTCGACGAGCAGATCAAGGGCCTGCAGTCATTTATCGCCGATGGCTGGCGAGCACGCACGAGCGAGTCGTCCGGCAACCCGGTCTATGTGGTGCCGTCGGTAATGGTGATCTATCGCGAGGATCGGCGCTTCGTGCTCGATTCGGTGATCCCGCGGCGCGGTAGCGAGTTGCCGGGTTACGATTTGGTCGTGGCCTCGCAGCCCTATCGTGCGCGCATGCCGGCCGAGGGCAAGGTAGGTACGGTTCTGGCGCCGCTGTCACGGGCACTAGCGCCGGGTGGGCGCATGATCGCCATCCAGTCTACCGGGCGCGATCCAGGCATGGAGATCATCCGTACCGTCTGGCCAGAAGAGGATCCTTTCCAAGTGTCGCGCCAGAAGTTGGTGGCGGCTCTGCGCCAGAATCTCGGTGAGGCAGCGAACGAGTTCCGCTTTCACGATTACCCGGACCACCGCTCGGAGTTCCGCTTCAATTTGCAGTGTCTGCCCGGTGAGGTTGGCAACAATATCGGCACTTCGACACTGCTAGCGGCGTGGAACGCTGCGGTCTATGTGGCACAGATTGAGGACGTACGCTTGGCTGAGGTGCTGCGCTCCGATGCCTATTTGCAAGCCACCTGGGACGTGCTGCAGACTTATGGTGGGCTCTGGTTTGTCGACGAGAGCTTCGTCGTGGAGCGTTTACAGGTCTAATTGGCTAAGCCGCGCGACGCTCGCGGATGCCGGCGTCGCGGATGGCTTCGGCGGCGGCGGCTTCGGCGCCAGGGCCCATGACATGGGCGCCCGAGACACCGGGGATATCGGGCAGCGCTTCCAGCAGCTCGACGCAGATGGCGAGACCTTCCTCGCGCGGATCGCTTGCGTCATCTAGGCGCGCAATGGTGGTCTCGGGGATGTGCACGCCGAACAGATTGTCGGTCATCCAGCGTGCGCTCTTGGCCGAGCGTAAGGCGCCGATGCCGATGAGGAACCAGGCGCGCTCGGTTATGCCTTCGTCTGCGAGCCGCGCCATATAGCGGCGCAGCATGTCCGCATCGAAGCAGAACTGGGTCTGGAAGAAGCTCGCCCCGGCTGCGAGCTTGCGCTCAAGCGCGACCGGCGACCAATCCGGTCCGGGTTCGCTGGGGGTGTCCGCAGCCCCCACCACCAGCGCCGGCGGCAAGGCAATCTCGCGCCCCGATGGCAACCGGCCTTCGTCGCGCATGGAGCAGGCCAGCGCGATCAGGCCCGCGCTGTCGAGGTCGTGCACCATCTTGGCATCTGGCTGGTCGCCGCCAGCGACATCGTCGCCATGCAGGCACATGACGTTGGCAACGCCGAGCGCTGCCGCGCCCAGCAGATCGTTCTGCAAAGCCAGGCGGTTGCGGTCGCGCAGCGTGAGCTGCAGCACGGGCTCGATGCCCTCGCGCGCCAACAGCGCGGCGGCCGCGAGGCTTGACATATGCGAGCGTGCACCAGCGCCGTCGGTGACGTTAACGGCATCCGCTACGCCGCGCAGCGGTGCGACGTTGGCCAGCAACGTCGCCGGATCGGCCGAGAGTGGCGGCGTTGTTTCCGAGGTCACAACGAAGTGGCCGGCACGTAACAGCTTTTCGAGTGCGCCGCCGGAGAGACGCGCTTCGTCGGCAATATCCATGGTCACAGGCGGCTTCCTTTTCCGATAGACGCCAAAGATTAGGGCCCGCGGAATGGCCAGTCAAAGGCCAAACACGTCCTTGCGAGAAGGCCTTGTGCAAGGCGGAGGCGCATCTTAGGTTCGCAAAAATGGCAACCTATTCCGGGAGTGGGGAGATGTCCTCCAAGCTGCACATCCTATTGGCCACGGCGCTGCTCGCCGTCGGTATCGCCCCGCCCGTCGCAGCCGACAACCACGTCAACCCGACCTGGCAGGGCAATGCCATCGAAGGGCCCGATACGAGCATGAGTGGGAAGGCGCCTCCTGGGGTTTTACCAGCGCCGAGAACCACGATTTGTTTGTCGCCGATCCGGTGGGATAAGCCCCAGCCTATGGCGCTTACTGCGCCTATGGTGTCAGCAAAGGTTTAAAGCCCGATATCGACCCGCAAGCGCGGCACATCGCCGATGGCTGGCACTATCTGAACCTCAATTCTAACGTCCAGGCACGCTGGGAAAAGGACATTCTCGGCCATATCGCCAAGGCCGATGAGATCTGACTGAATATCGAACACAACTAGATCATTTTCTCTGCCCCTATATACTGCGTCGCAATAAATAATGGTGCGGTGCATTTAGGGGAAACCACGATGACGACCGAGACAGAAACCGAGACTGAGGTGACACACGATCGCGAACTCGATGGTCACTATTTTGAAGATCTCGCGGTCGGTATGAGCAATCTCTACAGCCGCACCATAACGGAAAGCGACATAGTGCTGTTCTGCGGCATTTCTGGCGATACCAATCCTGTGCATCTCGACCGCGAATACGCCTCGCGTACGCGCTTCCGCGGCCCCATCGCACACGGTATGCTCTCGGCTTCTCTGATCTCGACAGTGCTCGGCACGAAGCTGCCCGGCCCCGGCGTCATTTACGTCAGCCAGAACTGCCGCTTCTGCGCGCCGGTGCGTGCCGGCGACACGGTGGTGGCACGCGCTACGATCACTAGCCTCGACGCTGATAAATGTTTTGCCCGTTTGGAGACAACCTGCAGCGTCGGCCCGAAAGTGGTGATCGACGGCGAAGCCGTCGTCATGGTGCCAAGCCGGGCCGCATAAGATGCTTTCATTTCGTATGCGCCACCCGCTTACCATCGATTTAAGGCACCCGAAGCGAAACCTAATTAACTCCCAATGTATTCGTCACACCCGCTTGCCCAGACTTCGCATTTGCGGTAAAGCGCGCGGGCCATGCGGATTTGCCGACAATATGGGCGAGTTCCGCCGGCGGCGCGCGGCGCAGCGGTCGCGCTCGGGAATTTCGACGGCGTTCACTTGGGCCATCGCGGCGTTATTGGCCGCGCCGCCAACGTGGCGCGCGACGAGGGCCTGCCGCTCGGTGTGATGTCGTTTGAGCCCCACCCGGCGACGGTGTTGCGCGCCGACAGCGCGCCTTCGCGCCTGACTCCTTTTCGCGCTAAGACCCGGCGTTTACGCGAATGCGGTGTCGACTGGTTCTTCTGTATGCGTTTTACGCGCGCTTTTGCCGAGATGAGCGTCGAGGCTTTCGTGGACGACGTGCTGGTCGATGGACTTGGCGTCAAGCACGTAACCATCGGCCACGACTACCGTTTTGGCCGCCACCGCATGGGCGACCACCAGTTGCTGGAAGACGCCGGTGCAGCGCAAGGCTTTGGCGTCACCAGCGTTGCCGCCATCGGCAATGCAGGCGAAGTCTATTCCTCGACCCGCGTGCGGCAATATCTGCAGCGCGGCGAGCCGCGGTTGGCGGCGGCGGTGCTCGGCCACCTCTGGGAGGTTGAGGCGCGGGTAGGGCGCGGCGATGCGCGCGGACGGAACCTCGGCTACCCGACCGCTAACCTCCGCCTTGACGAGCATGTCGAGCCCGCCTTCGGCATTTATGCTGTCTGGGCCGGCATCGTCGAGGGCAGCGAGACGCATTGGCATCCCGCCGTGGCAAGCTGCGGTGTGCGCCCCACTTTCGGCGGTAAGACCGTGTTGCTGGAAGTGCACGTCTTCGATTACCAGGGGGATCTTTACGGCAAATATCTGCGCGTCGCCTTCGTTAACTGGATCCGGCCCGAAGAAAAATTCGACGATGTCGACGATCTGGTGCGCCACATGGACGAGGACTGCTATAACGCGCGCTTCATGTTGGCGGGTTCGGCGCCGCCGCCCGACAAGGGCCGCACCGCTTTCAATCCGTGAGGATACCGTGACCCGGAACTACAAAAGCACCTTGTTTTTGCCGCGCACCGACTTTCCCATGAAAGCCAGCCTGCCCAAGCGTGAGCCCGATATACTGGCACGCTGGCAACGCGTCAAACTCTGGGCCAAGCTGCGGGAAAGCGCGCGCGGACGCGAGAAGTTCATCCTGCATGATGGCCCGCCCTATGCGAACGGGCCGATACACATGGGGACAGCGCTTAACAAGATTCTCAAGGACGTGGTCAATCGCACGCGCCAGATGAGCGGCCTCGATTCCCACTACATCCCAGGCTGGGACTGTCATGGCCTACCCATCGAGTGGCAAATCGAGCAAGACTACCGCAAACAGGGCAAGAGCAAGGACGAGGTACCGGTCCAGCAGTTCCGCCGCGAATGTCGCGCCTATGCCGAGAAGTGGATTGGCACCCAGATGGAGGAGTTCATTCGCCTCGGCGTACTCGCCGACTGGGGGCGCCGCTACCTCACTATGTCTTACAAGGCCGAGGCGCAGATCGTGCGCGAACTCGGTAAGTTTCTGCTTAATGGTGGGCTGTACAAGGGCGCTAAGCCGGTAATGTGGTCGCCGGTCGAGAAAACCGCGCTGGCCGAGGCCGAGGTCGAGTATCACGATGTCACTTCGCCGGCAATCTTCGTGCGCTTTCCCGTGACCGAGGTTGGCATGCCCGCGATCGCCGGTGCCGATATTGTGATCTGGACGACGACGCCTTGGACTATGCCCGGCAACCGGGCCATTGCCTATGGTGAAGATGTGGAATACGCCGTCTACGAGGTAGTGGAGGCGCAAGACGGTGCCCAGGCTAAGCCCGGCGATCGCATCGTGCTGGCCACGGCGCTGGAGAGCGCGGTGGCTGAGAAGGCAAAACTGTACCTCCAGCGCAAGGACGTTTTCGCCGGCCATGCGCTCGCCGGCACGCGGGCACGCCATCCGCTGGCGGGCGACCACTATACCTTCGACGTGCCGCTTCTGCCGGCTGACTTCGTTGCTATAGATCAGGGCTCTGGTTTTGTCCATATCGCCCCCGGCCACGGCGCCGACGATTACGAACTTGGCCGAGTGCATGACATTCCCGCCCCATCGACGGTGGACGATGACGGTTGCTTTCTCGACAGCGTGCCGCTGTTCGCCGGCAAGCATGTCTACAAGGTTAATCCGGAGATCATCGCCACGCTGGCCGACTATGGAACCTTGCTCGGCGTGGAATCCTACCTCCACTCCTATCCCCATAGCTGGCGCTCCAAGAAGCCGGTGATCTTCCGCAACACGCCGCAGTGGTTCATCAGCATGGAGACCAACAACTTGCGCGAGGTGGCGCTAGCCGCGATCGACGAGACGCACTGGGTGCCGGCGATAGGCCAGAACCGTATCCGCGCGATGATTGAGACGCGGCCCGACTGGTGCGTCTCGCGCCAGCGTGAATGGGGCGTGCCGATTACGGTCTTCGTGCACAAGGAGACGGGCGAGCCCCTGCGCGACGGCGAGGTCATCAAGCGTGTCGCGGCGGCGGTGGAAGAAGCGGGCGCTGACGTTTGGTTCACTGCCGATCCCGCCCAGTTCCTGGGCCCCGATCGCGACCCGGCAGACTACGAGATGGTGAACGACATTCTCGACGTTTGGTTCGATTCAGGCTCAACCCATAGTTTCGTACTCGACTGTGACGAGACTCAACGCTGGCCGGCCGACCTCTATCTCGAAGGCTCGGACCAGCACCGTGGCTGGTTTCATTCCTCGCTTCTTGAATCCTGCGGCACCCGTGGCCGCGCGCCTTATAACGCGGTGCTGACCCACGGCTTCGTGCTCGACGCGGATGGCCGCAAGATGTCGAAGTCGCTCGGCAACGTGGTGGCGCCGCAGCAGCTCATTGCCGACAATGGCGCCGATATTCTGAGGCTCTGGTCGGTGCTCAGCGTCTACACCGACGATCTGCGTATCGGGCCTGAGATAATCAAGGGTCTAGTCGATTCTTATCGCCGTTTGCGCAATACGCTACGCTACCTGCTCGGTAATCTCGCCGGCTTTGAGGAGAGCGAGCGTGCCGCGCCGGCCGACATGCCGGAGTTGGAGCGCTGGGTGCTGCACCGGCTGGTGGAGCTCGACGCGCTGCGCGTAGAGGCCTTCAAGGATTACGAGTTCCACCGCTTTTACGCGGCGCTTCACACCTTCTGCGGTAACGAGCTATCGGCCTTCTATTTCGACGTTCGCAAGGACTCACTCTATTGCGACGGCATTGGCAATGTTCGGCGCCGGGCCGCGCGCACGGTGCTCGACATCGTCTTTGAGCATCTGGTGACCTGGCTTGCTCCGGCGTGCGCATTCACGGCGGAGGAGGCATGGTTATCTCGCTATCCGTCCGATGACGACAGTGTCCATCTGCGTACTTTCCCGGAGACGCCTGAGGCTTGGCGCGACGACGCGCTGGCCGAGCGTTGGCGGCGCCTGCGCGCGATCCGCCGTGTGGTCACCGGCGCGCTTGAGGTCGAGCGCCGCGAGAAGCGCATCGGGTCCAGCCTGCAAGCCCATCCCGTCGTGCATGTCGGCGAGGTCGATGCGGTTTTACTGGCGGACGTCGATCTTGCCGAGCTTGCCATCACCTCGCAGATCACGGTGACCACGGATGCTGCACCGGCCGATGTCTTCACCATGGCAGAGGAGCCCGGTATTGCAGTCGTGGTTGGGGCGGCTGACGGCGATAAGTGTGAGCGTTGTTGGCGCCAGCTTCACGAGGTCTCGTTTGAGACTGGGCTGTGCGGGCGTTGCGACGCGGTGGTCGCAGTCGCAGCATGAGTTGGAGGCGGGCCTATCTGACGCTCGGCTTAGCGTTCGCCTTTGTCGTCGCTGTGCTCGATCAGATATCGAAACTAGTCACGCTTGGTGTCTTGCCCGAGCCCGGTATGTTCATCGCGGTGACTGGATTCTTCAACTTGGTGCACGTGCAGAATACGGGCGTCAGCTTCGGCCTCTTCCAATCGGTTCCGGTGTGGTTAATTGCCACCATCGCGCTCGCCATCGCGGCAGGTCTCTGCATATGGATGGCGCGGGCCGAGTCGCGCTTGGTGGCGGTCTCGCTGGGGCTCGCCGTGGGTGGCGCCATCGGCAACGTCATAGACCGCGTGCGTCTCGGCTGGGTCTTCGACTTCCTCGACTTTCACGCTCTTGGCGAGCATTGGCCCGCCTTCAATGTTGCCGATTCCGCTATCACTCTAGGAGTGATCGGCCTGCTGGCGACAAGTTTGATCCCGCGGCTCGGTAACGGTAAGCTGTCAGGATCATGACAAAGTATCTCAGAACTGCGCGTTTCATGTCCGTGGCGGCTATGGCGTTGGTGGTACTTGGCGGCTGCGGGGACAGCATCAAGGAGCAGTTCGGCGTTGGTCGTCAAGTACCTGACGAGTACCAGGTTGTCGAGGCGCAGCCGCTCGCCTTGCCGCCCGACTATCACCTACGCCCGCCGACTCCCGGCGCCCCGCGTCCGCAGGAGCAGGATGTGCGCCGCCAGGCAGAGAAAATCATTCTCGGCCCTAATGCTGAGCACACATCGGTCGGCGGTGCACCGCCGCCACGCAGCCCGGGTGAACTGGCGTTACTCAACATGGCCGGTGCCAACGAGGCCGATTCCGGAATCCGGCACCTTATCAACCGCGAAAACTCCGTGCTTGCCGCTGACGATGAGGGATGGGTAAACGAACTGATGATTTGGCAGCAGGACGAGAAGGAAGGCTTGGCGCTGGACCCGGTTGCCGAGGCCCAGCGTCTGCGGGAGAATGCGGCGGCGGGTCGGGCCCCGACCTATGGTGACACGCCGGTCATCATGCGCCGCGAGCAGGCGCCGCTCGAAGGCCTGCTGAGCTCGTTCTGATCTGATCACGCTGGCAAGGCGCTGAGATCAGATGATGTGGACGCGGCTCGTTGCGGCCTGTCTTGTGTTGGTCTTCGGCCTGACACCGATGGCAGAGGCCGCGCCGGGCAAGACCTTCGGTGCCGAGACCTTCTTCCTCGACAATGGCATGCAGGTGGTGGTGATCGCCAATCATCGCGCACCCGTGGTGCACCATGCGATTTGGTACAAGATCGGCGCTGCTGACGAGCCACCGCGCGTCTCCGGCATTGCGCATATGCTTGAACACATGATGTTCAAAGGCACGCCAAGCGTGCCTGATGGTGACTTCTCACGTGTCGTTGCACGCAACGGTGGCAACGATAATGCCTTCACCAATCACGACTACACCGGCTATTTTCAAAATATTGCCGTCGACCGCCTGGCGGTGGTGATGGAGATGGAGGCCGACCGCATGGTCAACTTGGTCTTCGAGGACACCGACTTCGAGACCGAGCGCAACGTGGTGTTGGAGGAGCGGCGCATGCGCACGGACAATCGCGCCAACGCCCAGTTTGGCGAGCAGATGGCCGCGGCGCAATTCCTTTCCCATCCCTATGGCATGCCGGTCATCGGCTGGGAGCACGAGATCCACGCCTTTACCAGAGAGGACGCGCTGGCTTTCTATCGGCGCCATTACGCACCCGGTAACGCTATTCTGATCGTTGCCGGCGATGTTACGGTCGAGGCATTGCGGCCGTTGGCCGAGTACACCTATGGCCGCGTTCCCGCGCGACCTGTCGCAGAGCGTGTACGTCCCTCGGAACCCCCGCAGCGCGCCGCGAGGCGCTTAGTGATGAAGGATGAGCGGGTGGCGGTGCCAGAATGGATGCGCAGCTATCTTAGCCCCAGCTATCACGATGACCCAGACGGAATTGCCGTAGCACTCGACGTGCTCTCGGAGGTGCTTGGCGGCAGCACTACCAGCCGCCTGTACCAATCGCTGGTGGTGGAGCAGCAGCTCGCCAACAATGCCGGCGCCTATTACCAGGGCACCACGCTTGATCGCTCACGCTTCGGTGTCTATGCGCGCCCCGCACTCGGTGTGACCATGGAAGCTGTCGAGGCGGCATTCGACGCGGAACTCGATCACCTGTTGCAAGATGGTGTCGGCGAGGAGGAGCTAACGCGGGCCAAGTTTGGCATTCGCTCGCTTGCGGTCTACTCGCGCGATAGCCTGTCGTCTTTGGCGCGCATCTTCGGCGTGGCGCTGACCGTGGGGCTTACCGTGGAGCAGGTTGAGAACTGGTCTGACGCGGTGGAAGCGGTAACCTCAGAAGATGTGCTCAAAGCGGCGCGGGCGGTGCTGCGGCCCGAGGCCTCCGTCACGGGCGCATTGCTGCCAAGCGGCGAGAGGCAAGGCTCGTGATGCCACGTATTCTCCTGGCTGCGCTCGCCCTTATGCTCGTGGTGCAGCGTCCCGCCGCCGCGGTGGAGGTCCAGCGCGTGGTTAGCCCTGGTGGCATCGAAGCCTGGCTGGTCGAGGAGCATACTGTACCCATCGTCAGCCTACGCTTCGTTTTTCGTGGCGGCAGCGCGCTCGATCCCGACGGCAAGGAAGGTCTCGCCGAGCTGGCCTCGGGTCTGCTCAACGAGGGTGCCGGCGAGATGGATGCACTCGCCTTCCAGAAGGCCCTTGACGACAGCGCTGTGCGCATGGGCTTTAAGGCCGGCATTGACGAGTTCGGCGGCAGCCTCGCCACCCTTACCGAAACCGGTGACGTTGCCTATCACCTGTTGGCTATGGCTCTAAACGAGCCGCGCTTCGATTTGGATGCGCTCGAGCGGGTGCGCGCACAAGTCGTTGCCGGGCTTGAGCGTGCGGCCAGAGATGGCAACGAGGTGGCGCGACAACAATGGTATGTCACGGCCTTCGCCGGTCATCCCTATGCCCGCCCGCCGGGTGGCACTATTGCCGGTGTCGAGGCCATAACCCGCGACGATTTACTTGCCTTCGTCCGTGATAGATTCGGGCGCGATGCTTTGATAATTGGTGTTGCGGGTGACATCAGCGCGCAAGATTTGGGGCGCATGCTTGACCTCGTTTTCGCGGATTTGCCGGGAGAGGCGCGACCCGGCGATATTCCCGAAACCTCTCCCGGGGCCGGTGGTATGGTACTTGTGGAGCGATTGCCGCAGCCGCAAAGCGCACTGCTGATGGGACAGGTCGGGCTCAAGCGCACCGACCCACGCTACTATACCGCCTATGTCATGAATCACATATTCGGCGGCGGCGGTTTCTCAAGCCGACTGAACATGGAAGTGCGCGAAAAGCGTGGGCTGGCTTACGGAATTTTCAGCTATCTCGTGCCGTTAGATCACGCCGCCTCCTTCATGATTGGCACGGCGACACAGAATGCGCGTGTCTCGGAAACTCTGAGTGTGGTCCGGGACGAAGTGACCCGCCTGCACGATGAGGGAGTCAGCGAGGAAGAACTGGCTGACGCCAAGACCTATCTCACGGGTTCGTTCCCGCTCAGGCTCGATAGTAACGGCGAGATCGCGTCCATACTTGTGGGCATGCAGGTCGCCAAGCTTGGCATCGACTATCTGGACCGCCGTAACGGCCTTATCGAGGCGGTGACCAGAGAGGACATCGCGGCGCTCGCTGCCGAGCTGTTAGACCCCGATGGCTTCGCGGTGGTCGTAGTGGGCGAGCCCGAGGGCATTGACGCCACGTCCAAATAGGGGACTTGAGCGAGAGACAATGTGGGGCTGATACTTGCCACGCGTGCCTATTTGACACCGAATCTAGAAGGCGTGATCGATGTCGCTTTGAGCCGTCGGTTGAACTTTCTCGCCTTTAACCAGGGCTGTAACTGCGTCGCCAGCGGGATACGGCGCGTCTCTATGCTCACGGCACCTGGCCAGTCTGGGCGCGATTTCGCAGCAGGTGGTCTGCGAGCACGCAGGCCATCATAGCTTCGCCGACGGGCACGGCGCGGATACCAACGCAAGGGTCGTGGCGGCCCTTGGTGAGTATGTCAATCTCATTGCCGGACACATCAATGCTACGACGGGGAATTGTGATAGAGCTCGTCGGCTTAACCGCAAAGCGCACTACCACATCCTGGCCGCTGGAGATACCGCCGAGCACGCCGCCGGCATTATTGGAGAGAAATTTTGGGGCATGTGCGCCCTGGCCAGCGCGTATTTCGTCGGCACTGTCGACGCCGTTCTGCACTGCCGCGGCGAAGCCTTTACCGATCTCGACGCCCTTTACTGCGTTGATGCTCATCATCGCCTTGGCAAGGTCGGCATCGAGCTTGTCGTAGACCGGTTCACCGAGGCCAGCGGGTACGCCTTCGGCGACTACCTCTATCACCGCGCCAGTGGAGTTTCCGTCTTTGCGCAAGGCGTTGAGTGTACCCTCCCAAACCGTTGCCATCTTGGCGTCGGGACACCAGAACGGATTGCGTTCTATCTCGTCCCAGTCCCAGCGATCACGATGGATGGCTTCACCACCCATCTCGATGAGTGCACCGCGGATACGGATACGCTCGCCTAGCACCTTGCGGGCAACAGCGCCGGCGGCGACACGCATGGCGGTCTCGCGGGCACTGGCCCGGCCGCCGCCGCGATAGTCGCGGATACCGTATTTGCGCCAGTAGGTGAAATCCGCATGGGCTGGGCGGAACTGCTCGGCGGTGTTGCCGTAATCTCGGCTACGCTGGTCCACGTTCTCGATAACGAGCGCCAATGGCGTGCCCGTGGTCTGGCCTTCGAAGACACCGGAGACGATGCGTATTTTATCCGGCTCGCGGCGCTGGCTGGTGTGGCGCGACTGGCCCGGGCGGCGGCGGTCCAGATAGTACTGGATGTTTGCCTCCGAGAGCGGCAATCGCGGCGGCACGCCATCGATGACGCAGCCAATGGCAAAACCGTGGCTTTCGCCCCAGGTGGTGAAGCGGAAGCTTTTACCGAAACTATTGCCTGGCATAACTGTTGTTAGACGATCGAGATGTCGGGCGCATCCACGGCCTTCATGCCGACCACATGATAGCCGGAATCGACATGCAACACCTCGCCGGTGACGCCTGAACCAAGATCGCTGAGCAGAAACAGCGCGGCGCCGCCGACATCGTCGATGGTGACATTGCGCTTGAGTGGGGCATTGTACTCATTCCACTTGAGAATATAACGGAAGTCGCCGATGCCGCTAGCGGCGAGTGTCTTGATGGGGCCGGCCGAGATCGCATTGACGCGGATGCCGCGGCCACCGAGGTCGACCGCGAGATAGCGCACGCTGGCTTCCAGCGCAGCCTTGGCTACGCCCATGACGTTGTAGTGCGGCACCACCCGCTCGGCCCCGGCATAGGTAAGCGTGATCAGGCTGCCGCCTTCGTTCAGCAGTGCGCTGGCGCGCCGGCAGATGGCGGTGAACGAATAGCAGGAGATATCTAAGGTATTGAGGAAGTTCTCCCGTGAGGTATCGAGATACTGCCCCTTGAGCTCTTCCTTGTCGGAATAGGCGATGGCGTGGATCACGAAGTCGAGACCACCCCACTGGTCGGCAACCGCGGCGAAGGTGGTTTCGACGCTGCTCTCATCCGTCACGTCGCAGGGTAAGACCAGTGACGAGCCGACCGATTCGGCCAGCGGTTGCACCCGCTTCTCCAAGGTTTCGCCCTGATAGGTAAAGGCGAGTTCCGCCCCATGGGCATTGGCCGCGCGGGCAATTCCCCAAGCCAGTGAGCGGTCGTTGGCCACGCCCATCACTAGGCCCTTACGGGCAGCGAGTAGGCCGGTTCGAGTTTCCGCGATATGCGGTGTCGGGACGGTCATGGTTGGTCCGACCAGATGTTGTTGCTGAATCTCACTGGGTCCCCAATGGCGCATACGCAGCCTACAACATGGTACGGCAGCAGAAAACCCACACGGTGCAGCGCCTAAGGCGTGCGTCCGAACCAGTCGGTGAAGGAGAAGCCGAGTTCACCGCTGGCCGCCGGCGGTGCCGCGAGTGCGGGGTCTGATGCCCGCGGCGGCTCGATGGTGGTTGCCACGGGCTCGACCTCGGCCACAGCCAACGACTCGCCTCCGATAGTCAGTACCGGCGGGGCCAGACGAGGATCGGCGAGCGGCTCGACGCCGAGACGGTAGTCACCGGGATCACCCGCCTCGTAAGCGCTCTCTACGCGCGCCGTCGGTGTCGCTTCGACTGCAGCGGCCGAGGTCGAAACCGTATTGGTCTCCTTGTTCTGCTGCGCTGCGGCCGACGGTGTGCACAGCAACGTCGTGATCATGCTTGTGGCCAAAAGCCGCCTGGCGGCCATCGTAGTCTCCCTATCCATTATGAGGCACGGTAGCGGGGACGGCGCAACTGGGCAATGGTTCGTGCTCAGCGCACCGTATAGGAGTGGTTGCGCGACCACGCTTCGACCAGCTTGGTAAGCTCCGTGTCGGGCTCGCGCGGTAGCATTATCTTGAGGCGTACGAGTTGGTCCCCACGCTTGCCGCCACTGACGGAAATACCCTTGCCGCGCAGGCGCAGCGTGTCGCCGGTATTGGCGCTGGCCGGGACGTGCATGGCGACCGTACCGTCGAGGGTGGGCACGTCAATCTTGGCGCCGAGTACAGCCTCGCCGAGCGTGATTCCAAGATCCATACGCACGTGCTCGCCGTCGCGGGTAAATTTTGGGTGCGGCTCAATCTCCACCTGAATCAAGACATCACCAGCGCTGGTCTGGCCCTTCTGGCCCTGGCCTTTCAGACGAATCGTCTGGCCGTCGGTCATGCCTTCGGGAATAGCAACATCGAAGGAGCGACCACCCGCCATGGTCAAACGCTGCTTGCCGCCGCGGGCCGCTTCGGCGAAGCTGATATGGATGCTATATTTCTCATCGGCACCTTTGCCGCCGCGTCGTCCGGGCCGGAATCCGCCGGCGCCGCCGAACAGATCGCCGAGGATATCCTCGACGTTAAAGCCGCCGGCAAAGCCCTCGAACCCGCCGCCGGCACCACCGCCCCGCTGGTATTGGTATTGTTGCTGCTCCTGGCCGGACGCATTGATCTCGCCGCGGTCGTAGCGTTTGCGCATGGCCGGGTCGGAGAGGATGGCATAGGCTGCCGAGACCTGTTTGAAGCGTTCCTCGATGGCGCTGTCGTCAGGATGGCGGTCGGGGTGAAGCTGCTTCGCCCGGCGCCGATAGGCCGCCTTGATATCTTCCTGGGATGCGCCGTGCTCTACCCCGAGAACTTGATAAAGCTCGCTCATGGCGCAGGTCCTGAAGCATGCAAAAGCCTCCCCGGCTATACGTGCCGGGGAGGCTTGTCGCGTGTGGCGCTAACGCGACCGCTCAATTGCTGGCGATCTGCCAGACCCCGTCCGGCTGACGGCAGGCGGTGCCATACGCAGACTCGGTCTGTCCGCCGACCGTGATGGTCTGCTGGAACTCGCGGCAGTACTGGCCGTTGTTGGCCTGGTAGGTTTTGACCGGCGTGTAGCTGCCCTGATTGCCAGAATCTGGATTGACCCAGCTATTGGTCTGGCCGACCGGCGCGGTCTCCATCGTCTGCTGGTGGCTCTGAGCAGCATAGGCCTGGTCCGCCTTGTCCAATGAGCGGCCGATCTCGCTGCCGAGCAGGCCGCCGAGCAGCACACCGGCGCCGACGGCTACTAGCTGGCCAGTACCGCTACCGATTTGCGAACCGAGCAGGCCGCCAGCTGCCGCACCCAAGAGGGTGCCCCCAACTTCTTTGTCGCCTTTGCCCTGCACGCAAGCGCCGAGCGAAACAATCGTACCCGCAACGACCAAAACCTTAAAGGCCTTGGCGAACTTGCTCGAAGTGGTGACGATACGCATGGTATTCTCCTCTCTACGCATGGTATTTTCCTCTCTACGTTCTGGTACCGCCCCGTGCGGTGCCGTGTTGTCTTGACCAACCAGAAGCTATGCTGAACGGCGTGATGCAGGAGTGACGACTGTCACAAAGTAGTCTTATTAGGGCGCTAAGACGTCGATTTTCGCGACAGCCACGGCCATGATGGCGGCATCCATATCGACTCTCCCGGCGGTAGCTTCAAGCTTGGCGAAGATGGCAGTATCGCTCAACTCGCCCTAGCCACTGAGCGCCGAGCAGGCTCGCACAAAGCGCGCGGCATAAATGCCCTCGGAGCCTGATCCCGAGCTGACATTTATGGTGCTCAGACCCATACCTGACAAACGGGCGGCCACCCTGTAAAATTGGCAAAATGACCAATCGCTATGAAGGCGGCGACCTTCTGGTCGAAGCGCTCAAGCATCTCGGAGTCCGGCAGATCTTCTCTGTCTCCGGTGGGGTCATCAACTCGATCTACTCCGCTGCGGCCACCCACGGCATGTGCCTTGTGCACACCCGCCACGAGGCAGCTGCGGCGTTCATGGCCGAAGCGGTCGGGCGCCAAACCGGCGTGCCGGGCGTTGCGGCGGTGACCGTGGGCGCCGGGGTCACCAATACCGTGACACCGGCCTTTGTGGCCAAACGCGCCGGGACGCCCTTGCTGATCATCGGCGGACAAGTGCCAACGCCGGTCTTCGACCGCGGTGCCGTTCTAGCCGCCGATCACCTGCCGATCATGGCATCGGTGACCAAGTGGTCGGCGCGGGTTCACTCGACCGAGCGCATACCCGAATACGTCGAGGCGGCTTGGCGCCACATCTGGGCTGGCCGGCCCGGTCCGGTATTCCTCGAAATTCCGGTCGACGTGCTTGCAGCCGAGGCCGAGCGCGGCCCGCGACCGGATCACCGAATACCACGGCCGGGTTTGGACGCCTCCACCAGCGCGGCTCTCGCGCAAGCTCTTTCCAAAGCGGTGCAGCCTCTACTGATCGTGGGCGACGATACCCATTGGGATCCGCCGGCCGGGCTACAAGAAGTCATCGAACACCTGCACCTGCCATTCGTGACCGCGCGCCTGGGGCGCGGCGCGGTTGACGAGCGTCATCCTTTGTGGGTCGGCCCGGGCTACACGCCGGCCAACCGGACGCTCAGGACAGCGCTCGCCGAGGCCGACCTTGTGATCTTGCTTGGACATCACTTCGAGGCCGAGCTCGGCTACGGTGAAAGCGTCGCGCAAGATGCCAAGGTCGTGCAGTGCTCTTTCGATCCCGCCTCGATTGGCCGCAATCGGCGCGCCACGCTCAACATCGTCGCGACACCCTCGGCGACGGTTGCGTTCATGAAAGGGCTAGCGCCTGGTCCTGTCGACCGAAGCTGGGTCGACACCACCGTCGCTTCCTGGCGGGATGAGCGCGAAGCTCAAGCGGGTGACGATGCAACCGTTCCACCAATCCATCCCGTGGTGGCGGTCGACGCGGTATTGGCGGCACTGCCGGAGGACAGCCTTATTGTCACCTCACACGGAAACGTTGACTTCTGGGCTGATGTCCGCATCCGGGTCAGAGCAGCCCGGCGTTACCTGCGCGCCGGCCAGGCGGGCGCTCTCGGTGCCGAGATTCCCTACGCCATCGGTGCTAAGTTTGCGGAACCAGAGCGCCCGGTTGTGGTCTTCGTGGGCGACGGTGGGATCGGCTACCATGTGGCGGAACTGGATACGGCGGCGCGCTACGACCGTCCGGTCGTGGTCGTGGTCCTCGACGACGAAAAGTGGACGGCGGTCGCCTTGCCGCAACGCGAAGCCTACGGCGCGGAGTACGAGATGGATCTGCCAGCGCGCGATTGGCCCAGCCTCGCGATAGCCCTCGGCGGCACTGGTGCGCGGGCGGAGACGGTGGAAGAGATCGGCGCGGCAGTTGGCGCCGCTCTGACCGCCGGCAAGCCGGCGATCATACAGGTCCCAGTCCGCTCCGTCCTGAGTCCGTTCATGGACTACGTTTCGAAATCGATAGCTGAGAAGACGCCCGCAAGGGGCTCACATTGATGGCAACTTGGAAGAGACGCAGCATTGCGTTGACGGCCAGGGCGTGATCATGGATTTTCTACTGATCGATGGTGTGCTAACAGTCGCACAATGCGTTCCACTGACTTCGGGGATGACCAGGCATAGGCGCCGACCAGACGACCTACCTCCACACCGTTCGGATCTATCAACACACTAGTTGGCAACAAAGTTTGCCCCAACGCGCGGCCAAGTTCCTGTTCATGATCAATGTAGATTTTCAGCGCACCGATGTTGCGTGCGGCGTAAAAATCCGCAATTGCCTGGGCCGATCCGGACTCCTGTGAAATTGCCAGAACCGCCAGACGATCAACTCCTATCATCGATTGTAGGCGGTCCAATTCCGGCATTTCGACAATGCAGGCGGCACACCAGGTCGCCCACAAGTTGACAAGGACCACGCGGCCACGAAACTCAGAAATTCGGCGCTGCGCGCCGGCAGAATCGTAGAATAGTGTATCCGGTGCCACCACCGGTGGGGTGGTGACGATGAATGAACCCCATCCACTACTAGAAAGTTTTTCCGCTTCGCCTACCTGTGGCGCCACCAATATCAGAAAGGAACAAATAATGGCCAAGCGAAGCAAGCGGCCTGGTTCGAAGGTCGCTTGCCGTGCCCCGTCAGATGGTTTCAAGGTTCGCACTTTCTCACCGATATTCCTCAGGCAAGAAATACAGGTGGTCCTGTTTGTCACCGACGGCGCCGTGGCAATCGGCGCAGAACTGCATCTTGGCTGAACCAGGACCGTCCGTCGTACCAAAGATTGAGCCGTCGGGCATGATCATGGTGTAGCGCCAGTCTCCGGTGGCTAGATTAAAACCAGTAACCATTTTCTCCATTATAAATAATGGCCCAGACTGCAAGTCAGAACCGGTCCCGGCGGAGCATGGATTAGTGGCACACGGATTAGCTACGCATGGATTTTCCGTCGCGCACGGGTTCGTCGGCACCACCCTAAAACTGTCCTTGGCCAGCACGGAGCCTTGCGGCATGACACCTGCCTCCTCGAATCCGGCATAGGCGGAGGCCGCAGTGTTGGCATAATTGTTTACGTAGCGCCTGCCATGGGTCTCAGATATATAGGGAGCCATGTTATATCGCTGCCAATTGAAGTAAACTGCGGCGACGGGATCGCCGGATTTGACGTAGCCGGCATGCAACTGCTTGGCGATGCGATCGTAGGTGTCGGCCGCCGCGGTGTTGGAGAGCACGACTGCAGGTTGCGCCGCACACGGGTTGGCAGCCCCACACGGATTTGCCGTACACGGGTTCGCCGCCCCACACGGATTTGCCGCACACGGATTTGCCGCACACGGGTTCGTAGCCAAGGCGGGAGACTCTTCAAAGCTAGCGGTTCCGAGAACGATTGCCGCGAAGACCATACATGCGGCAATTCGTCTTGCAGGCGATATCTTGTTCGACTCCATTTGTACTTGCCCTCCCTAGGGTTTTTGAGCGCTTTGACTGTGAAAGCAGAGCCATTGAAGTTTTGTGGCACGTGACCCGCATTTCACCCGTCATCACAGTATCCCACTGTCCGTTTGAGATGTGATTCGCACTTGGTCTACGGTGTGATTCAAGTTGGCTATATGGATGCTAGCAACGCTCCGCTGCGCTAGATGCTAGAGCGGAACTTCGGCTGAATGAGGCGATGGTGGCGGCCCCTGCGCTATTACGAGCAACGACGCGATGTTTCCGAGGCTATGATCCATGTTGCCATGGGAAGCCTTCTCCTTTGTAGGGCCGACCATTGATCCCCTTTTCAAACAGACTTTTACTCTGTGCTCAAGTTTCTTAGTAGTCATCCCATTTCGCAAAGATGTGAGTTTTCCATATGCTAATTAGAAATGTGAGAAAATTTCTAAACTACACGGCTGAGATTCTTGTTACTTTGACCTTTGTTTCTTATGATTATTATAATTTTAATTTATCCGTATTTTCCTTATGAACCATGATGCGAACGGTCCGTGTACGGGAAGGAAATCGTGATGCGGCGTCGGCGATGGCCGTCTTCTGCACTCGCGGCAGTGATGCTCGTCCTCACATTACTAGGCCTAGCCGGCCAAGCGCAAAATGCTCGAGGCGAGGATACGCCGGTCGCCAGCCTTCCTTCTGGATATTGGGATCGCCCGCTTGCCAAGCAGGGCGAGGCGCCGCAGGCGTGGATTGAGATCGAGCGCTCCCTTGCGCCGGGGGCCTGCGGTGAATGCCATATGCGCCAAGCTGACGAGTGGCGCACCTCGCTTCATGCTAAGGCATTTTCCCCCGGGCTGGTTGGCCAACTCCTCACCTTCGATGCCGCAGGTACGGCAAGATGCATGGACTGCCACGCGCCACTAGCTGAGCAGAAACAGGCCTTCGAGCAGGCCAGAGCCAAGGGCGTTGGCCACCTGACGGACGCCCAAGGACTGGCCGCCTCCGGCAACAGTTGCGCCGGCTGCCATGTGCGCCGACACCAGCGGTTTGGGCCGCCACAACGGGACACGGGGTTAACGGGACCGTCGAATGATGAAATGCCACACGGCGGTGTGACACGAACCACTGATTTCGAAGAATCGTCTTTCTGTAGCACTTGCCATCAGTTCCCATTGTCCATGGCCGTCAACGGCAAACCGCTGGAAAATACTTTCGTCGAATGGCAGGCAAGCCCGCAAGCGGCCGCAGGCCAGACCTGCCAGACTTGCCACATGCCTAGCCGCCGTCACGAGTGGCGCGGCATTCACGATCCGGAAATGGTGCGTGACGGTTTGACGGCAACCTTTGCCGCGGAGGTTGAAGCGGCGCGCTTTTCCATCGCCAATACCGGTGTCGGCCATGCCTTTCCCAGCTACGTGACGCCGAAGGTGATTTTGCAGGGCGTCGCGCTAGATGCGGCGGGACAGCCGGTTGGCAACACGGCAGCATCGTACGTCATTCAGAGAGTGGTGGCGTATTCGGGTGGGCGGTGGATCGAGAGTTCTGACACCCGGTTGCTGCCCAATCAATCCGCGACCCTCTCCGTCCCGTGGAAGGGATACGACCGTGTGCGCTTCTGGCTGGAGGTCCATCCCGACGACTACTACGACCGGCGCATCTATGATTCTCTACTCGCCAGTTTCGATCAGGCCGGTCCGGCCACGACACTGATCGCCGAAGCAGATGCGTTAGCCGCCAAAAGCTCATTTCGGTTGTTTGAGATGGAGTTGACGCATCCGAGATAAGGCAGATAACGCTGATCGATCTATTTCTGTAGGTCGTGGAGAACGCTGGATGAATGCCTGGAATCTCGTGAATACCACAAAATTAGCCTACTTTACAGGTAAGCAACTGCCCTGGGGGCAACTCATGTTCTCGTCGCCTGCGCGCCTACATCCTCGCCACGCCGAAGCTGCTGGGTCTCAGCGTCCTGACATCAGCCTCGGCGCAGGTAGCCAACAAGAACCCCAGTAGCCGGCGGCTGTCGCGGGGGTCGATGATGCCGTCGTCCCAGACGTGAGCGGTAGCGTATAGCGCGGTAGATTCGCGGTCGAACTGGGCGACGATGGCCTGCTCTCGCTTTGCCAAGGTCTTTGAATCCAGCGCCTTACCCTCGCGCCGCGCGCGGTCTTCGGCGATGATGGTCATGACGCCCGCAGCCTGTTCGCCACCCATTACGGCGATGCGGCTGTTGGGCCAGGCGAAGAGAAAGCGCGGGTCGTAGGAGCGACCGCACATACCGTAATTGCCGGCTCCGAACGAGGCGCCAATGATCAGCGTGAGCTGCGGCACAGTGGCGTTAGCCACCGCCTGGATCATCTTCGAGCCGTGCTTGACGATACCGCGCGCCTCGGCCTCGGCACCAACCATGTAGCCGGTAGTGTTCTGCAGATAGACGATTGGCGTAGCCGATTGGCAGCACAACTGGATGAACTGCGCCGCCTTGGTGGCGCCGTCAGTATCGATGGGTCCGTTATTGGCAATCAGGCCGACCCCATGGCCTTCGATCGCAGCGTGACCGCAAAGTGTGACAGCGCCGTAGTCGGGCTTGAAGTCCAGAAAATTGGAGCTATCAACCAGCCGCGCGATGACCTCGCGTGCGTCATAGGGCTGCCGGTAGTCGGTCGGCACCAGGCCGAGTAACTCTTCCGCGTCGTATAGCGGCGCGGGAGCCACTGCGCGCGGCACTAACGGCTCCCAGCGCCGGGCCAGCATGGCGAGGATGTCACGGCCTATGCGGATGCCGTCAGCGTCGTCCTCGGCCAGATATTCGCCGGTGCCACTGACCGCCGCATGCATCTCCGCCCCGCCCAGCGTCTCGTCGTCGGCGACCTCACCCGTCGCTGCCTTGAGCAGCGGCGGACCAGCAAGAAAGATCTTTGAGTGCCCACGCACCAGCACCACGTAATCGGAAAGCCCTGGCAAATAGGCACCACCCGCAGTCGACGAGCCGTGCACTACGGTGACCTGGGGAATGCCCGCCGCCGATAGCCGCGCCTGGTTGGCGAAGGTGCGCCCACCACGCACGAAAAGGCGCGACTGGTAGAGCAGGTCGGCACCGGCACTCTCGGCAAGGGTTACCAGCGGCAACTTGTTGCGGATCGCTATCTCCTGAGCCCGCAGCGCCTTGTCTAGGCCGTATGGCGTCATGGCGCCACCCTTGATGGCGCTATCGTGGGCAATGACGAGGACGCGCAGGTCCGACACGAAGCCGATGCCGATGACCAACCCGCCACCGGCCGCAGTGGCGTCGCCGTCGTCGTCGTCGAGACCGAGCCCGGCCAGCGACGAGAGCTCGACGAAAGGCCGGCCGCGATCGAGCAGCATGGAGACACGGTCGCGCGGCATCATCTTGCCTCGCTTTTCGAAACGAACCCGGCCGCGCTCAGAATACGCCCGCACCTTTGCTTCCGCCGAGCGAAACTCAGTGATCAGTGCCAGCATGCGCTCGCGGTTTGCGACGTAGTCTTCCGCCTTGGTATCAATATGGCTTTGCAGAATGCCCATCTCACGCCTCCGGATCCCGAGGGGCGCCATAATAGCGGCAGATTGGTCCGGGTGGGACTCGCACCTAAATGGCAATTGACGCTCGGCCTCGTGCATACGCGCTACATGCAATTTAAAACTCGGCTGACTTGTCACGAGAGATAGTGAACGCTGCGGCCATAGGGGCTGATTAGGGTACGTCTCTCACGCCGCAAATATAGCTCAGCATGGCTCGCAACTCCGAGGGAGTAAAGATGTCGATCCCTGGGGAATATCACCTTAAAATACATTATCGACACCATCGCAGATATGGGAGGACAGCATGGCCAGCTTCGCGATTCTCGCGACCAACCACACCAGTTTTACGGTTTCGGACCTCGATCGGTCGGTGGCGTTTTTCACCGAGGCACTCGGCTTTAGTCTGGTCCATCGCGGCGGCCGTGACCCGGCATTAATCGAGAAGGTAGTCGGTGTGCCAGGCGCCGATATCGAGGCCGCCTACATTCAGGGCCCCGGTCACCGGCTCGAGCTGATCCAGTACAAGGGCCCGGCGGACCGCAAGCGGGTCGAGAGCCGCCCCTGCGATACGGGCTTCGCCCATGTTGCCTATGACGTGGATGACATCGATGCCGCGCTTGCCGCCGCCGCACCCTTCGGCTTCAAGCCCCTGAACCAGCCCCAGGACCTCCACCACGGCCCCAATGCTGGTGGCCGCGTCGTCTATACACGCGATGATGACGGGGTGACGGTGGAATATATTCAACCGTCGAAACGCTAGTACCGTGTCCAGTTAGAGCATCCCGTTCCTGAACCGTTAATCCTGGCCGGGAGACGCAGGGATGAAGTTGTAGCCAATGCGCCAGCGCGTGGCGCAGACACACTTTAACGGGCTTGCGGCCGGAGGGTCAGGGGTCAGCCGTTGACGATCAGGTGCTCGCCGGAGCGCGGCCGTTGCTGAACCTCGACGACGAAACGTGGGTGTCTAACCCCTCCCCGAGGCATAGCTGCGAGCCAAACCGACGCCCGGGTCCATATGAGCGCCGTATGGCGGGATGGGATAGCGCAGGCCGTTCTTGGCGATGCCCTCCAGGCCCTCGATGCCGCGACCGAATTCGTCGGGCGGCATAGCGAGCAGCATCTCGTCATCGGCGACGCCGCCGTAGCGGCGCTCGGCATAGCAAGGAATCGAGATAGAGGTTTCGCCCGTCGCCAGCGCCCTGCCCCAGGCATCGGAACAGGCGCTTTCGCCAGTAATCGACATGTCGTAGCGCTTGTAACGCTTCCACTGCAGGCCGTTAACGAACAGGATTGTCTGGGCCGGGTTGGCGTAGAACAGAACGATGTCCGGCGGATTGAGACGGGCACCGCGAAGCGGGGACGCGCAGACACCGTGATAACGCCCGGGCTCAACGCGCGTCATGCCATCCTGATGACCACGCGCCGCCTCGCGGTTCTCGAACCACACGCCGTCCATCTGTTCACCAGACAAGTAGCTCTCGCTCGGAGCATTCAAACCGAAGACGCCACCACAATTGCTATCGGGGCGAACATTGTCGTGCACGATACCCAACGTGAAGCCGGCAATGCGAGCCTGGGTGACAAGCTGACAGCCGGTAAAGTTATAGCCTTCGGTTGGCGTGCGGATGCCGCGCACCTGCATCATCTCGTCGATGTTTTCAAACAGCTTGATACCGATTGGCAAAGTGCGAATAGCGAGCAGACCGTTCAGCTTTTCGGCCAAAATTTTGAGAGTCTCGGCCGAGATGTCATGGGCAGTATCGGACATGTGACTTAGGGCTCCGTGTGGGATTCCAACTGGTTAATACGCTTGGTTACTTGATTTATCTGGCGCCGCAAGAGGTGAATTTTCTTGTTCAGGCGACGAGACCAAAGGTCTTGACGACATCGCACTCGCTGTCCTCGCCGGGCTGACTTTTGACCCGAAGCTCGTCTTTCGCATTGGCATCTGCAAACTACGCCACGGCCGCGGACGCAATGAGTAGACTTACCACAAGCACGGCGCAGATCTCTTCGGTTTCCCTCATGATTGCCTATCTATCTATTGAGCCATTCCCCATGGCTCACGAGAGGGCAATCGGCATTGTACGCCAACATCACGGAAGTAGGGTCCGCAGTTCCTCGATGATGCGATCCTGCGACGGTATCACCGCGCGCTCGAGTTCATCGTTATAGGGCATGGGTGTGTCCAGCGCGCCGATACGGGCGATAGGCGCATCAAGATCATCGAAACCTTTTTCTGCCACCATGGCCGCCACCTCGGCGCCGAAGCCGCCCGAGCGCCAGGCCTCATGTACGATGAGCAGGCGGTTGGTTTTGGCGACCGAGGCGAGGATGGTCTCCTCGTCGAGGGGCTTGAGAGTGCGCGGATCGACAATCTCAATCTCGATGCCTTCACGGGCCAGCATCTCCGCCGCCGCAAGGGCGCGCGGCACCATCGAACTGGTGGCTACAACAGTAGCGTCAGTGCCTTTGCGCTTGATATCGGCCTTGCCGAGCGGAATGGCGTAGGGCTGCTCGGGCACGGGGCCGGAGGCGCCCAGATAGAGCAGCTTGGATTCGAGAAAGATCACCGGATTATCGTCGCGGATCGCCGACATCAGTAGACCCTTGGCGTCATAGGGCGTCGACGGCGCCACCACGACCAGACCTGGCACATGGGTAAACCAGGCCTCCAGGCTCTGGCTGTGCTGCGCAGCAAGCCGGATACCACCTCCTTGGGGGCCACGCACCACTAGTGGCACAGTGGGCTTGCCCCCAAGCATGAAGCGAAACTTGGCGGCCTGGTTGACCAGCATGTCCATGGTCAGGGCAACGAAATCGAAGATCTGGATCTCGACGATGGGACGCATACCAGCGATGGCGGCGCCGACGCCGCAGCCGACGAAGCTCGCCTCCGAGATCGGCGTATCGCGCACGCGGTCGGCACCGAAACGCTCGTACAGCCCCTTGCTGACAGTGAAAATACCGCCGGTCTCGCCCACATCCTCGCCCATCAGAAAGACACTTTCGTCGCGCTCCATCTCTTGTGTCAGCGCCTCGTTCAAGGCCTCGGGAAAGGACAACTCGCGGCTACCCTCTGGCCCCGGCTCGACGACATTGGCGTGGGGCGCGTAGACCGCTGCCTGCATGACCTCGACGACTGGCTCGGGACCGGCCTTGCCGTAGCTCTCAGCACCGGCCAGCTCTTCGGCAAGGGTGTCGTTGATCTCCTTCATGCGCTTCTTAGTGATCACACTGTTCGACGTGATGGCGTCCTCGAGACGCGCCAGGGGATCGCGATTGGTCGTCCAATCCTCGCGCTCGGCCTCGGGGCGCGGGTCACGAATATTGACGCGCATGGAATGTTGGCCCCAGCGATAGGTCATCGCCTCGATCAGCGTCGGACCCTCCCCGGCACGGGCACGCTCGATCGCCTCGGCTGCGACCAGATGCACCTCGGCGACATCGTTACCGTCTATCGTGACCCCGGGGATACTGTAGCCTGCGGCACGCGTAGCCACCTGCTCCACCGACGTGGTGTTGCGATAGGATGTGCTCAGCGCGTATTGATTGTTCTCGCAAATAAAGATGACCGGCAGCTTCCACACCGAGGCGAGATTTAGGGATTCGTGGAAAGTGCCCTGATTGTTGGCACCGTCGCCGAAAAAAGCGATGGAAACCTGGCCTTTTCCTCGCAGCTTGGCAGCAAGGCCAGCTCCCACCGCAAGCGGCATGGAGGCGCCGACGATACCGTTCGCGCCGAGGATGCCAAGATCGAGGTCCGCAATGTGCATGGAGCCGCCAAGGCCGCGGCAATAGCCGGTATCGCGGCCCATCAGCTCGGCCATCATGCGGTCGAGGTTGGCGCCCTTTGCGATACAATGGCCGTGGCCGCGATGGTTGCTGGCCAGATAGTCGTCGTCGCGCAACGCCGCGCAGACACCGGCTGCCACCGCTTCCTCGCCGACATAGCTGTGCGCAGTGCCCTTGACCACGCCCTCGTCGAACAGTTCCTGCGCACGCTGGTCGAAAGTGCGGATACGGCGCATGGTAGTGTAAAGCGTTTCAACCAGCTTGCGCGGAAGCTGCTTATTGCCAAGATCAATCGGTTGCATCGTCGTCATGGCGCAGTTCTAATCCTCCCGGGTCTCGCGTTATGGCAGACGCTTGAATTTCAGGACATCTTTGCTATTAAACAGACGTGCATCATCGGATCAGCCAAGATAGGTTGCCACAGCACCGCCATCGTTATGAATAGTCACCTCGTCCTTGCCGGCAAAGCTCTAGCGTACGGCTCCGGCCTTCTCCGCCACGACCATGGCATCGTCGATGCCCTCCGTGTCGGAGCCCAGAGGAAGCTTACGACAGTTGCTGCGCAGGTACCAGTAACTGCAAACTAGACAGAAGAGCTGATCAAGAAGAGGCTTGCCATAGCATTCCTCTCAGTCTTGACGTTCAGCGCGGCGCCGGTTTCTGCCGAAGACATCCTTGCCCCCTCGGACGACTATGTGGTCATCGCCATTCGCGGCGACGGCGCCTATACCTTCGCTAATGTGGAGATCACCGAAAACTTTCAGGACGGCTTAGGTTTCCTCGACTAACAGCCGCATGTCGGCAGCGTCCCAGCAAAGCCAAACAGTCTCGCCGATGGCGGGAGCTGTCGCCGCCGTCATCACCACGGGCCCAGCTGCGGTATTGAGCGTGACCCGGGTGTGATCTCCGCGGTAATTGGTTTCGCGGACCTGGCCCTGCAATCGGGGGCCAGAGGCCGGCGCCGCATCAGCGAGAAGCAGCTTTTCCGGCCGCAGCACCAAGGTTATCCTACCAGAGGCGTCGCCCGCATGCGGTACGGCAAGACACCCGAGCCCAGCGACCTCGATCATGACGGCATCGCCCTCGCGCCCAACGATTTGCCCTTCAAACATATTAGTGGTGCCGAGAAAGGCCGCGACGAAGCGACTTGCCGGCCTCTCGTAAAGCTCGCGCGGTGGGGCGACCTGGCATATGCGTCCGTGATCCATGACCGCCACACGGTCGGCCATCGACAAAGCTTCGTCCTGGTCGTGGGTAACCAGCACAAAGGCGATACCAAGCGTCTTTTGGAGACGCACCAACTCCTGCCCCATCTCGTCGCGCAGCTTTGCGTCAAGCGCTGACAGGGGCTCGTCCAGCAACAGCACTTTTGGCCGCTTGACCAGGGCGCGAGCCAAGGCGACGCGCTGGCGCTGCCCGCCCGACAGCGTGTCTGGGCGGCGGTATTCCAGGCCGCCAAGGCGCACCAGCGACAGGGCCTCAGCGACCCGTGCCGCAACCTCGTTTCGCGCCATGCCGAGGACGCGCAAGCCATATGAGACGTTATCGGCGACGCTCATATATGGAAACAGCGCATAGCTTTGAAAAACCATGTTGATGGGCCGCTCATTGACAGCAACGCCCACCATTTCTGCACCCCCAACGAGAATGCTGCCGGAATCCGGCTCTTCCAGCCCAGCGATTAGCCGTAGCAACGTGGTCTTGCCGCAAGCTGATGGCCCGAGCAGCGCGAACAGCTCTCCTTCTGCCACCGTCAAGTTGACATCAACAGCAGCTCTGGTATTGCCAAAGCGCTTCGAGACATGACGCACCGTTAGCGAACTCATCGACGCCACCGGGTTTGTATTGCCACAGCACCGAGGACCAACATTACCGTCAGGGCCATCAATACCGTTGAGGCGGCATTAATCTCTGGCGTGACGCTGAATCGCGCCATGGAGTAGATCTTGAGCGGCAAGGTCGTCGCACCCGGACCAGATGTAAAGAAGGTGATGACAAAATCGTCCAGAGATAGGGTTGCAACCAGCAGCGCCGAAGCAACGATGCCCACCATCAAGTGCGGCAGGGTGACATGGCGAAAGCTCTGCCAGCGGCTGGCGCCTAGGTCGTGGGCGGCCTCCTCGAGCGCCGGGTCGAAGCTCGCCATACGAGCGCGGATGACCACGGCGACGAAGGGGATAGAAAAGGCTATGTGACTTAGGATCACCGTCGTCAGGCCAAGCGGCAGACGGATAGCGGCAAAAAAAACCATTAGAGCGACGCCAAAACAAACCTCTGGCACGACAATAGGTAGATGAACCCAACTCTCGAAGACACCTTTCCCGCGAAATCGATAGCGCTGCAATGACAGACCTAGCATAGTACCGATAACGGTCGCCACGACGGTTGTCCAACCCGCAATCAGAAGACTGTTAGAAAGAGCCTGATGCAGGGATTCGTTAGCCAGAGCCTTTTCGTAATAAGCAAGGGTAAACCCACGCCAAGTAACATTACGCTTGCTGTCGTTGAAGCTGAAGACGATTAGCGACAAGATTGGGAAATAAAGGAAAATGAAACCGGCGACCAGCATCAGCCTCACCCAGCCGCGGCGGCCATAGTCGACGGCGCTCATGCGCGGCCTCCACCGAGGCTGGCACGCAGCCAGAGCGCGGCAAAGGCAGCGTAGACCAACAGAAACGACAGCGCCGCACCGAATGGCCAGTCCCGGGCACCGCCGAACTCGCGTGCGATGAGGTTACCGATCATCATGCTATCGGTGCCACCGAGAAGATCTGGCGTGAGGAAGCTGCCGAGGGCAAGCACGAAAACCAGCAAGCAACCGGTTACCAGTCCCGGCATGACCAGTGGCAACAGCACCGAGCGCAACGTTCGCCACTGGTTGGCACCCAGATCTAGGCTTGCCTCGAGAAGCTGCCAGTCAAGCCGCGCCATAGCGGCGTAAAGCGGCAAGACCAAGAATGGCAGATGTACATGCACCAGCCCGATCATCACCGCGGTCTGGTTATAGAGCAAGGGTAGCGGCTCGAATGCCTCGGGCGCCCCACCGAGCAAACCGTGCAACCACTCCAACACGCCGTTAATATGGCCACGATCGCGCAGCACCGCCACCCAGGCATAGGTCCGCACCAGCAGATTGGTCCAGAACGGCAGCATCACCAGGACCAGGAGCGGCGTGCGCCAGCGCGGCGCGGCGAAGGCGATGCCGAGAGCCATTGGGAAACCGAGCACCAGACAAATCAGCATCACCACGACGGCGATCATCAGAGATTTCCAAATCACGCCGAGATGGATCCATTCGAGCGCTCGGATATAATTAGCGAGCGAAACGGTAAACTCTGTCTGGCCATGCGGGCCACGCTCGCCAAAGCTATAGACCCAGACCAGCGTCAAGGGCAGAGTAAAAAAGAGAAGTAGCCAGACGCTCGCCGGCAAAGTCAGAATCGTGAACCCCGCCTTGTCTCGCCGCCAGCTCTCCATCGCGGGCGTGTCAGGCGGCCTGGATCACGGTCCAGGCCTCATCGTAGAGGCGCGCCGCATCGCCTACATCGATGAGCGTTTCGCTGGTGGCGATGACCTCCGCCGGTGGATAGATTGCTGGATTATCGCGATCAGCCACATCGATCAGCGCCTTAGCCGCCAGATTTGGTGTCGGATAGCGCGTGATCCTAGCGATTTCCGCATTCACCGCCGGATCGTAGATGTGATTGATGAAGGCATGGGCATTCTCAAGATGCGGCGCGCCCTTGGGGATGGCCAGCGTATCCATCCAGACACTGCCGCCCTGGCTCGGGATGACGTAGTCGAGGTCCGGGTCTTCCTGCATGACCTGGACGATATCGCCAGACCATTCGACGGCCAAGTCGACGTCACCGGCGAGCAGCATGTCCTGGCCCGAATCCGGCGCAAAGGTCTTGATGCGCGGCTTGGCCGCAATGATGACATCGCGCGCAGCGGCGATCTGAGCCGCGTCGATACTGTTCATGCTGTAGCCAAGATATTTGAGCGCCATGCCCAGCATCGCCCGCGGGTCGTCGAGCAGCGCAATGCGCCCAGCATAAGCATCCGACTCGAACACCGTCGCCCAGCTGTCGGGCCGGGGACCCGCCGACTTGCGATAGCCAATCCCCATTGTGCCCCAGAGATAGGGCACGGCAAAACGGTTGCCGGGATTAAAGGCCGGATCGGAGAAATTAGGATCGGGATCGAGATGGCGTAGGTTAGGCAGCTGCGCATGGTCAAGCGGCACTAGCATGTCGAGCGCGATCATCGACTCGATCATGTAATCGCTCGGCACGATGACGTCATAGCCCGGGTTTCCGGCCTGTAACTTGGCGAACAGCTCCTCGTTCGAGGCGAAGAGGTCGTATTGCACCGAAACACCGGTCGCGGCCGCAAAAGTTTCGAGCGTCGTCGCGCCAATATAGGTATCCCAATTGTAGACGTTGAGCCGAGCTTCCTCGGCCTGTGCGCGCCAGGGTAGCAGCGTGACACCTAGCGCCGCCCCAGCGCCTGCCAGAAGCTGCCGCCGGCTCGAAATAGCCTGCCCAAAACTCATAACGTTCATCCTCCCTGATCGATGGCGCGTTTATGCCATTGCCGTGACACGCCAGCAATCATTGCGCGCTCACCGAGCTGACCTTGCCGGCCGATCCGGCGTCACCCAGCAATATCGTGGACTATAATGCACTGCATCCTGCGCGAGACACGTTCTTGGCCAGGATCACTCGTGGGTGCTAGCCCTGCTTCCCAAAAGTCTGGATCGGCCCTAGTCTAGTTGGAAACTAGGCGCAATGCTCGTGCACCATTCTGCTGGCCAGTGAATCAAATTGGGAGGAACACATGTCAACAGTCCGGGTTGCTCGTCTCGCCCTTGTGGCGACGATGGGGCTAAGCTTGGCGGTGACCACCGCCGAAGCACAGATGTTTTACGAAGGTGTGGATTCCGGTTTCCCGGCGCCGAGCGGCGATACGAGCGTGTTGCCCGTCGGCTCGAAGCTGATGCGCCTTTGGGATGGCGGTTGCGCTCTTACCGAGGGGGTCGCTGCCGGGCATGACGGCTACATGTATTTCAGCGATATCACCTTCACCAAGTTTTGCAAGGATCCCACCAACACCTACCTTCAGGCCGGCAATATCTGGCGATACGATCCCCGGTCTGGCAATACAACCATCTACCGTTCACCGTCTGGCATGTCGAACGGAATCAAATTCGATACCGACGGCAACATGATCGCCGCACTAGGGGCGGATTACGGTGGGCGCATGCTGATCAAGACTGAAATGGCCACCGGCCGGACTTTTATCCTGAGCGGCCTGTTCCGAGGCCGGCCCTACAACGCCTTGAACGACATCACCATCGATGAGCAGGGCCGCATCTATTTCAGCGACCCCCGCTATCTGGGCCATGAGCCGGTCGAGCAGCCGGGCTTCGCGATCTATCGCCTGGACACTGACGGCTCGGTCCATCGAATCGTGACCGCTGCCGGCAAGACCAATGGCGTCCTTGTGTCGCCCGATCAGAAGACCTTTTACGTGGTCAGCAACGACAACGGTTTTCTGGGCTTCATGCAACTAGACGAAGGCGAGGGGACCCTGAAGGGGCACCATCTGCTCCAGGCGTTCGATCTTGCCGCCGACGGCACCGTCAGCAACCGGCGGGTCCTGATCGATTATGCACCCGACAGCGGCCCAGACGGGCTAGTCGCCGATATCGACGGCAATATCTATGTTGCCGAACGCTCCGAGAGCCGGCCGGGCATCGCGGTCCGTACGGTAACTGGCAAGGAACTGGCCTTTATTTCGACCGGCCAGGAAATGCCGACCAATGTTGGGTTCGGCCGGGGCGCCGAAGCGGATGTTCTGTACGTGACGTCCGGCAAGAGCCTCTACAAGATCAAGATGGCCAAGAAGGGCTACGAACTACCGTAGCCGCTCAGGGTACGGATTTCGCCGTTCGCGGGGTCAGTGCGATATACCGTGCCGGCCCCGCCGGACCGGCGAAAGTTGACAAGCGGGCAATCAGTCCATCCTTCCAAAAGCCCTTGGTCTAGAGCCTAGCACGTTTCAGAGCAGACCGAGTTCTCTCAGCTCCTCAGCCATTTCGACTGGCATGGCAGCTGCCTCCGCCGCGGCACCCGGACTCAGGTCGGCGGGCACGTCCTCAGGCTCAAAATAGCGCCAACCCTGCATCGGCCGCCTCGGCTGCAATACCGTCTCGATCAAATCGGCATCGAGGATGATGGCGCAGCGCTTGCCTGTGCCCTCCGCCTTCAGGCAATCTAGCGAAGTGATGCGTTGGCGCACGCGAACCTGGCCCCTGATGATCCAATAGAGCGAGCCGCCGTCGAGAATTTGCGCTGCGCGACGGGGAAAATTGCGTGTCCAGTGGGCGAGCCGCGCCGGCTGTCCGGCAGCCTCGAGCCGGCCTAGGCGCTCACCCTGGCGCTCCCGCAACTGGGCTACACTGTTGATGCCAACGCACATTTTGAGCATATGCAAAGCCATAGTTTCAGTATTAGCGCGATTCGCTCTTTGCCAAGGACGATTGAAATCGCATGTCGTTGCAGTAGTCTCCACCCGCCTGTTACAAGAGATCAGACATGATCGAGACCACACTGTTTTCCGGCGTCCTGCCGCCAGTACTCACGCCGTTCGATGCCGACTTAGCGCCCGACGCGGCCCGCTTTGTCGGCCATTGCCGCTGGCTCCTGGAACAGGGCGCGACGGGTCTTGCGCCCTTTGGCACCACCGGTGAAGGCAATTCGCTCTCAGTCGACGAACGCTTGCGTCTGCTCGAAGCAGCTGTCAGTGGCGGTATCGACGCGGCGCTGATGATGCCGGGCACTGGCTGCACGGCGCTCCCCGACAGCGTGCGGCTGACCCGCGGCGCTGTCGAGACGGGCTGTGGCGGCGTGCTCATGCTACCACCGTTCTATTACAAGGGCGTGAGTGACGACGCGCTGTTTCGCTCTTTCGCCGAGGTCATCGAGCAGGTCGGTGACGCGCGCCTCAAGATCTATCTGTACCATATCCCGCCGCAGGCCCAGATCGGCTTTTCACTCGCCCTCATCGAGCGACTCCTCAAGGCCTATCCGGACACCGTGGTAGGGCTCAAGGACAGCTCGGGCGACTGGTTGAACACCAAGGCCATTATCGACGCCTTCCCAGACTTAGCGACGTTCTCGGGCTCCGAAACCTTCCTGCTCGACAATCTGCGTACCGGCGGCGTCGGTTGCATCACTGCGAGCGGCAATGTGAATGTCGCCGCCATCCGTGCGCTCTGTGAGCATTGGCAAGACGATGGCGCCGACGAACGCCAAGCGACGATCACCAAGACGCGCGAAGCCATCCAGGCCTATCCAATGATCCCTGCCCTCAAGACCATCATTGCCAAGCATCGCGAGGATGCCGCTTGGACCCGCACCCGCCCGCCACTCCTCGACCTGCCGGAAGAGACCGCACAAGCACTGTTGGCAGACCTACGTAGCCAGAATTTCGCGATAGCCGGCTAACCTATCATCTGATGACGTCAGGGAGGCCGAGGCCCGCAAGAAGGAGGTTATCCGAGTGCTCCAAGAGGGCACCCTCAGCTTCACTCTACAGGACGACTGGAACAACCAGCCAATAGAGCTCAACGCCACCCGCACCGTCGCCAAGGATTAAGCCCGTACACCCCTGCCAATCCGTACATGCGCCTTAATGCGGTAGCGGTCGCTAACAAGAAACGCAGCGAAGGCCTCTTCAACGCGGGCGTCGAGTGCTACGCGGTCGGCGTCTGACAGCTTGGTCAAATCAGCGCCAAATGACATTTCCACATTGGCCTCCCAGAAGCGCGAACCGGCAGGCGGTGCCGCATCGAAAGCCAAATCCTGCTCGGTGACGTCAGCCAAGCCACCGCCACGCATCATATCCGCCAGCATGTCCGGCGAGGCGAAGCGAAACTGGGCCAAGTCCGAATCCGGTGCCAGCCCGAGAAAGTCCCGCACCTCGCGCTGGATAACGGCGAACAGCGTGGTATTCTCGAGTGGCCCCCAAACCATCCAGGCAGTGTGCCCGCCCGGCACTAGCACGCGACACGTCTCGCGCATGGCCCGCATGGGATCCGGCGCGAACATGATGCCGAAACGGCAAGTGACACGGTCGAAGCTCGCGTCGTCGAAGGGCAAGGCCTCCATATCGGCAATACGCGTCTCGAGCTGGCCCAGCCCCGCCTCGGCGGCACGGCGCGTGGTGCCGGCCAGCATCTCCTCGACCATATCGGTGGCAACGACACGCCCCTCCTCACCGACCGTGCGCGCAATGGTCAACGCTGGCTCGCCGGTGCCAGAGGCAAGATCGAGCACGTGCATGCCCGGGCCTATACCCGCCGCCTCGACCAAAGGCTCGTTGAAGCGATGTGCCATGCGCTCGATCTGGCTGGCCCAGCGATTCCATGCCGGCGCGCGCAGCTTCCAGTTCTGCCGCACCTCGTCCTTGTCGAGTGGCGTTATGTTCCGCTCCCGCCTCATCCACTGCCGCACAAGCGCAGCCGCCTTGCATCATCCGCCATAGCGGCGATAGATGAAGTCTGGTGACTCGCCACCAACGGCGGCAAGCGGTTCGTCAAGCACAGCGCGATCGGGAGACAATGCGCAGGTAGGGTCGGTGACGGCAGCGTTACCAGTCAGCATGTAGGCCTGACAGCGGCAACCGCCCCAGTCGATCTCCTTGCGATCGCAGCTCTGGCAGGGCTCCGGCATCCAGGCGCTACCACGGAAATGCTCGAAGGCTTCCGAGTTCTCCCAGATCCAGCCGAGCGGCTTCTGATGCACGGAGTCGAACTCGAGATCGGGAAGAACTTCGGCGGCATGGCAGGGCAGCACCTTGCCCGAGGGTGAGATATTGATGAACTGCCGCCCCCAGCCACCCATGCACGACTTCGGCCGCTGGGCGTAATAGTCCGGCACCACGAAGTCGAAAGCGAGCACACCCTTGAGGCGCTCGCGTGCTTCCCCGACAATCTCCACAGCCTTATCGAGCTGCTTTCGGGTCGGCAGGAAGGCGATGCGGTTACGGAAGGCCCAAGCATAGTACTGCACCTGCGCCACCTCGATGCGCTCGGCGTCGAGGTCGACCGCCATCTGGATCATCTCCTCCAGATGGTGCAGGTTATGCCGGTGCATCACCGCATTAACGGTGAGCGGCATCCCGGCTTCGCGCACCCAGCGCGCGACCTGCTGCTTCTTCTCATGGGCACCGTCGTAACCGGCCACCCAGTCGCCAACCTCAGACGTGGTATCCTGGAAGCTGATCTGCACATGATCGAGCCCAAGCTCGGCAAAGCACTGCACGCGCGCCTTATTGAGCAGCACGCCGGACGTGATCAGGTTGCTGTACAGTCCGAGCTTTGCGGCGTGCTCTATGAGTTCCTCGAGATCCTTGCGCACCGTCGGCTCACCGCCTGAGTAATGGACGTGCAGGACGCCCATGTCCACCGCCTCGTCCATCACCCGCTTCCACTCCTCGGTGGTTAGCTCTCCCGAGGCCCGCTCGAGATCGATCGGGTTAGTACAATAGGGGCATTGCAGCGGACAGCGATGGCTAAGCTCCATCAGAACCGCATAGGGCACTACCTTGTTCGGCGTGGCCTCTGTGGACACCGCCGTCTGTCCTGCCACTTCGCTCATATCACCACGAATCCCTTATCCGCCAGATCCTGCAGCATGGCCGTCGCATCTTCGGCGATGACCTCTCGCGGGGCATCGAACTTTTCCGTCAAGGCGTCGACAACCTGCGTCAGCGTGCGTACGCCGTCGCACAGAGAGACCACCTCGTGGGCAATCTCATCAAGCTCGAATACCCGCTCAGGCGCCAAGATGATCCACTTGTCGCGCGGCTTGTCGAAGCGCAGCTTGGCGTGTCGCGGCAGCTTCGGCACAGACCCCTCATCCAGGGTCAACCGCTCGCTCATGTCCTACCCGCTCGGTGCGGGCACGAAAGCACCCGGTGGGATCATCCCCGGCTCGACATAGGCTAGGTAGAGGGCATCGAGCTGGGCCCAGAGCACATCGGTCTTGAAGCGGACAGCGTTCAATACCGCCTCCTGCTGCTCGCGCGTTTTGGCATTGCGTATTACATAGTCTTGGCCGAATTCGGAGTCGCGCGGCGCCTCGCCGAGGCGCTTCTGGAAGTAGGCCAACGCGTATTCGTCCGCCCAGTCGTAATGCTTCGACAACCCAGCAATACGCTCGCGGTGGATCGACGGCGCGAATAGCTCGGTTAGCGAGGAGGCCACGGCTTCGAGTTCGCTGCGCCTGCCGACATATTCCACATAGGCATCAACCGCAAAGCGCGTGCCCGGTAGGATGCCGACGGTTGAGAGCACATAGTCCTCGTCAAGCCCCAGGCGTTCGGTGAGCTGCAGGTAGCGGCGGATGCCGCCGGTCTCGACGTCAACGCCGTCGTGATCAAGCACACGCGAGCGCCAAGTGCGACGCAACTCGGCGCTCGGCAAACGCGCCATCAGGGTCAAGTCCTTGAGCGGGATACAGGCCTGGTAATAGTAGCGGTTCAGCGCCCATGCTTGCACTTGTCCAAAATCGAGCTCGCCACCGTGCAGCATTTTATGAAACGGATGCAGGTTGTGATAGCGCTCCCGCCCGATCTGTTTCATCGCCTCAGCAAAATCGTCCGAACTCATCAGTTCATCGTGATCGACGTCCAGATTATACCAGTGCGTCGGCTTGACGTCGGCGACTATCGGGGCAGCAGTCATAGGGTAATCTCCATGCCGTCGTGGGATACCTCCCAACCCGCCGCCAGAACCTCGGCCCGCTGCGGGCTGTCGTCGAGCAGAATGGGGTTGGTGGTATTGATGTGGATAAAAATCTTGCGCTTCACGTCGAGGTCGGCAAAAGCGGCGATGGTACCTTGCGGCCCGGAGACGCTCATATGGCCCATGCGGTCACCGGTCTTGGCGCCGACACCATCGCGAATCATCTCATCGTCAACCCACAGGGTACCATCGAAAAGCACCAAGGGCGCGCCGCGCAGGCGTTCAGCAAGCTCAGGCGGCATGGAGGCGCAGCCCGGAACATAGAAGGCACGGGTCGCGCCCTCGGCATCGCGAATCTCCAGCGCGATGGTGTCCTCCGCCACCGAGCCAAAATTCGCTTGGCTCGCATCCTCGAGCCATAGCGCGATCTTGCCCGGCACCGAGAACGGCACCACAGTAACGCCAGACTCGGCACCACCCGGGCAGATCAGCGCGTTGGGCTGGTCCATGGTCAGCATCTCGCGCGCCACGAATTGCGGGTTGAGAATGTTAAAAATCTTATTCGCGGCCAGCACCCCGAGCACGCGCTGGGTGGCGTAGACACGCAGCGGGTGGGATTCGCGCAGCGTAATCAGGCCGGCTGTGTGATCAACATCGGCATTGGTCAACACCACACCCTGGATGGGGCTGTGGCGCAGACCGTCGCTCGGATGCATGACATCGTTGTGCAGAATCTGCGCCCGCAGATCCGGCGACGCATTGCAGAGAAACCAGCGCTTGCCGTCGGCGCTTACCGCGATCGAGGACTGGGTGCGCTGCTGCGCGGCCGCATCCCCTTCGCGGGCGCGTCGACTATTTGGGTGATTGCAGTTCCACTGTGGAAATCCTCCGCCGGCGGCGGAGCCGAGGACGCGTATTTGCATCGCGATTCCTTATGACCGTTGGTGACGGCCGTGCCGCCGACGGAGGATCATCACAAAAGTCCCTTGCGACCCGGCTTAGAGGTCCGCGCAGGCGTAGCAGTTGATCTCGAGACCAACAGCAATCTCACGAACCACTGGTGTACTCCACATGGTCATACCCTCCACTTTAATCTAGGGTTTCTCACAAGCTCACCCGTGTATCGAGCGAGCCGGGGCAAGATAGGCGAGGGCTTAGGTAGACGTAAGCTATAAGGCGGATCGCGATTCCCTATAACCCGGCTTTGCCGGCACCATCTCGGCCGGCTACTCGCGCCGCAAATCCTGGTCCACGTGCCCTACACAGCCCGGGCATGACCCCGGCCAATCGCCCCGCTGACGCTAGCTGGGCGATACGCACCGAGAATTCAGAAATCACCTTCGATCCGGTGCCCGTCAGGATAGATCCATACTGCCTTTCCTACGGGTTTACCGGCTTCGTATGAAACTTCGAACCTGGTGCCGTCCTGGTAGGTCAAGACACCGGCACCGGCTTTAAGGTCGTCCTCAAAGCTACCTTCAAAACGGTCGCCATTCGTATAAACAATGACGCCCGCCCCTTGGCGCTTGTCGGCAGCATATTCGCCCTCGTAGCGCACTCCGTCGGCCTGCGTGAACGTACCTTTGCCGTGCCGCTTGCCCTCAACGAACATGCCGGCATAGGTATCGCCATTGGCGGCAGTGAAGCTGCCCTGTCCGTGCCGGTGACCGTCCGAAAACTCACCGTCGTAGACATGTCCGTTAGCATAGGTCAGACGGCCGCGGCCATGCATCTCACCGCCGCGGAAGGCGCCGACGTACCGGTCGCCGCCGGGAAAACGCAACTCGCCGTCGCCCTCGCGGCGGCCGCCGACGAATTCGCCTTCATAGACGGCGCCAGAGGTAAATATCAGGCGACCGCGGCCGCTCATCTCACCGTTCGCGAAGTTGCCTTTGTATTCACTGCCGTTACCGAACCAGAAATTGCCGTCACCGTGACGCTGGCCATCAACGAAGCTGCCCTCGTAGCGGTCACCATTGGGATAAACGAAACTGCCGACGCCCGTGATTTTGTCCTCAAAGAAGGCACCCTCGTAGATGCCGCCTTTAGCATAGGTGATTTTGCCTTGACCGTGCATGCGTCCGTTCTTCAACTCGCCGTCGTAAACGCTGCCAGTCGGGAAAGTGATCTTGCCCTGTGTCAAGGTGTCCGGCGACACCGTCGCCGACTCCTGAGCCGAAACCGCACTGACATCGAACGACAACACCAAAAGAGTGCCTGCGCTGATTGCCCGCAATACGGCTGTTACGGATTTTCCCGTCCCTGTCCACACGATGATCACCGCTTCGTCCTCCCTTACTTCTGTGCCAGTCTTGTGGGGCGCATATTCCCTGCCAGATGTCCTAGCCTTATACCAAGCTGACGTCACAGACGCCAACGCGTGATCGATGGCGAGAACTTTCGCCTACGCCAAGTGCCCCGTACGTCGGCGACCAAACCTGGCTCAGCCAACAGCGACTCGATCATCTCCGTACCCCAAGCAGCATAGTCGCTGTGCCCAACCGTCAGCACAATCGCCCCATAACGTCCGCTGGGTTGCGCCACAAGCTGAAAGCCGTACACCGCACGCACTTCGTCAGGGTCGGCACGCGGATCATGAAGGTCAACTGTCAGGCCAAAATTTACTAGCTCGCGCACCACGCCCGCGCTTCCGGAATTACGGATATCGGGAACGTTCTCCTTAAAAGTGATACCAAGAACCAGCACCCGTGGTGCCAGCCCTCCGCCATGCACCCGCCGCGCGACCTCGCCCCCGACATGCCGGCCCATGCTGTCGTTGATGCGGCGGCCGGCGAGCACCACTTCGGGGTGGTAGCCGTGGCGCCCGGCGGCATAGGTCAGGTAATAAGGATCGACACCGATGCAGTGGCCGCCAACCAGACCAGGGCGGAAATCGAGAAAGTTCCACTTGGTCGACGCCGCCTCCAGCACCGCTTCCGTGTCGAGGCCGAGCCGGCTAAAGATCAAGGCAAGCTCGTTGACGAAGGCGATGTTGATGTCACGTTGCGCGTTCTCGATGACCTTGGCCGCCTCGGCGGTGCGAATGTCGGCGGCCTCGAAGACCGGGCTGATAGCACCGTATAGCTCGGCCAGCGCCGCTGTCGTCTCGGGCCCCTGCCCCGCCACGACCTTGACGATGTTGCCGAGCCCACGCTCCGGATCGCCGGGATTGATGCGTTCGGGCGAGTAGCCGAGATGAAAGTCTCGTCCCGCAGCGAGTCCCGAGCCGCGTTCGAGAATCGGCCCGCAAATTTCTTCGACGACGCCCGGATAAACCGTCGATTCGAGTACCACGACCGCGCCCTGCCGCATCACCTTAGCCACCGCCTCACAGGCGACCTCGACCGCCGCCAGGTCCGGCATATTGGCGGTATCGACCGGCGTTGGCACGGTAATCAGATAGGCGTCGTACCCAGACACGGCCTCGAGCGTGTCGACGAATGTCACACCGACCTCCGCCAGGGTGCGGTCGTCGATCTCGCCGCAGCGATCGTGCCCGGCGCGCAATTCGATCAGGCGGCGGTTATCGTGGTCGTAACCGGCGACCGTGCGGCCAGCCTCAGCCAAAGCGACTGCCAGCGGCAGGCCAACATAGCCAAGCCCGATGACGGCAACGCGTTCTAGTGGGTTCGCCAAGGGAGAAATCCAGAATGCGATAACTGAAGCTACTATTGTAGACTGTACGGCGCCAGCAACAAGCCCGGCGAACACCGGAGAGAACTATGCCCTTCAAGAGCCTTATCCGCACCATCCCCGATTACCCGAAGGCGGGAATCATGTTTCGAGATATTACTACGCTGCTCGGTGATGCGCAGGGCTTTCGTACCGCCGTGAATACCTTGGTCAACCGCTATACGGGCAACAACATCGACAAGGTCGCTGGCATCGAGGCGCGTGGCTTTATTCTCGGCGCGCCGTTGGCGCATCAGCTGGGAGTCGGCTTTGTTCCCGTGCGCAAGCAGGGCAAGCTTCCCGGCGATACCATCGGGCATCACTATGATCTGGAATACGGCACCGATACGGTCGAGATGCATACCGACGCCATCGCCAAAGACGAGCGGGTGCTGCTGGTCGACGATCTGATCGCGACCGGAGGCACGGCCGAGGCCGCAGCAAACTTGATAGCCAAGTCGGGCGGCACGATCGTGGAATGCTGCTTCATTGTCGATCTGCCCGATGTCGGCGGTCGCGCGCGCCTGGAAGAGCTTGGTCACACCGTGCACGCGCTCTGCGAATACGAGGGTGACTGACCTCGTCGTCTTCGGCGCCGACGGCCAAGTCGGCCGCGCCCTGTGCGAGGCAGCTGACGCTAACGTCGCGGGTTACGATCGCAAGGCCACAGCAGACATCACAAATGCAGAGAGCGTCACGCGTACGGTGGCTGGCACCGGCACAGTGGTCAACGCTGCCGCCTTCACCAATGTCGATGGCGCGGAAAACATCGCGCGCGCCTGCGCCAAGACGGACAAGCCGCTCATCCACATCTCGATAAACTAGGTGTTTGATGGATCGATCGAGCGTGCCTACCGCCAGGACGACCCGACCGGGCCGCTCTCGGCATCTACGGACGATCTAAGCTCGCCGGCGAGCGGAGCGTTGCGAGCGCGCCGTTATCCTGCGTACCGCCTGGGTCTATGCCACGACCGGAAGCAATTTCGTGCGCACCATGTTGTGCTTGGCGAACGAACGCGACTCGCTCCGCGTCGTCGACGACCAGCGCAACTCGCCGACCTAGGCACACGATATCGCGGTGGCCATCCTCGCTATTGCAGCCGACGGCGTTACCAAACCCGGCGTCTTTCACTTTTGCAGCAGCGGCACGACGACGTGGCATGGATTCGCGCACCCCATATTCGATCTAGCCGGCGAGCGCAGCGTGCCCCGCGTCGGTGAGCTTAGTCCGATCCCCAGCAGAGAGTATCCGACTCCGGCGCCACGCCCCGCCAACTCAGCGCTAGACTGCAGCCGTATTGCCAAGGCCTACGGCATCACCGCCCCACCCTGGCGGAAGAGCCCAACCCGTTGCCTAGACGAGCTGCGCTAACGGCTTTTGGCAGCGATCTTGGCCCAAGTGTCACGTAGCGCAACAGTACGGTTAAACACGAGTGCCTCGAGCGTGCCGTCGGGATCGGGGCAGAAGTAGCCCGTGCGCTCAAATTGCACCACCTCGCCAACCACCAACGCTGCCAGGCTGGGCTCAAGCTTGCAGTCGTGCAGCACTTCCAGTGAGGCCGGGTCTATAGCTTCGTCCGAGCTCGGATCGGGCTCGGTAAAAAGTGGGCCGTATAGCCGCACCTCTGCGCTCAGGGCGTGGGCCACGGAAACCCAGTGGATAGTTCCTCTTACCTTGCGACCGTCGGGCGCATTGCCACCGCGGGTCTCAGGATCGTAGGTGCAACGCAGCTCGACAACCGTGCCGTCAGCGTCCTTCACAACCTCCTCGCACGTGATAAAATAGGCGAAGCGCAGGCGCACCTCTCCGCCAGGCTTTAGGCGGTGAAATTTGCGCGGTGGATCCTCCATGAAATCTTCACGCTCGACATAGATCTCGCGACCGAAGGGCAACTGGCGCGTGCCGGTGCCCGCATCTCCCGGATTGTTGACAGCCTCGAGTATCTCGCTCCCGCCTTCGGGATAGTTCTCGATCACCACCTTGAGCGGGCGCAACACGGCGAAGCGGCGCTCGGCCACCACATTGAGATATTCGCGAGCGCAATGGTCGAGCGCCCCCAGCTCCACCGTACTGTCGCGCTTGGCGACGCCAATGCGAGCCGCGAAGTCGCGAATCGCAGCGGGCGGGAAGCCACGCCGGCGCATGCCAACCAGCGTTGGCATGCGGGGATCGTCCCAACCTTGTACCAACCTATCGCGCACCAGCGAGATTAGCTTGCGCTTGGACAGCACCGTATGGCCGAGATTGAGGCGAGCGAACTCATATTGTTGTGGCCGCGCAGGAACCGACAGGTTCTGTAGCAGCCAATCGTACAGTGGCCGGTGATCCTCGAATTCGAGGGTACAGATGGAGTGGCTGATGCCTTCAATCGCATCCGACTGACCGTGGGCGAAATCGTATGTGGGATAGATGCACCAGTCGTTGCCGGTGCGCGGGTGCTCAACGTGGAGGATGCGATAGAGCACCGGGTCGCGCAGGTTTATATTACCCGCCGCCATATCGATGCGTGCCCGCAGCACCCGCGCGCCGTCGCCAAACTCGCCGGCGCGCATGCGGCGGAACAGGTTGAGGTTCTCTTCTGGGCTGCGATCGCGATGGGGGCTGTCCGTGCCAGACTCGGTTAGCGTGCCGCGCGCCTCGCGGATCTCGTCAGCCGACTGATCGTCGACATAGGCCTTACCGGCGTCGATGAGCTGTTCGGCCCAATCGTAGAGCTGGGCGAAATAGTCGGAAGCGAAATAGCGGTGCTCACCCCAGTCGAAGCCGAGCCAGCGCACATCAGCCTCAATGGCCTCGATGTATTCCTGTTCCTCCTTGACCGGGTTGGTGTCGTCAAAGCGCAGGTGGCAACGCCCGCCCAAGGCCTCCGCAATGCCGAAGTTGAGGCAGATCGACTTGGCGTGCCCGATATGCAGATAGCCGTTGGGCTCCGGCGGGAAGCGGGTGACCACAGCTGCGACGCGACCCGATTGCAAGTCGGCGCGCACGATATCCCTGATAAAATCGCTGCGGTCGTCGGTCGCATCCGCGGGCTGGTCGATCATAGCGGACCTCTTCTGCCAGAAAACCCGGCCCGCGCCAAGGGAAGGGAAGGGAGACACGATATGCACCTCCGCATTCTACTGCTGAAAAATATAGAAGCGCCCGACCCGCTCGCCACGGTGGATGCCGCCTTTGGCCGGATCGGACACGAGCTTTTCGCCACAGCCAAAGCTCTAACCTTCCTGATCATAACTTCCTTGATCTCCTATGACCCTGTCATGATGCCACGAGCGTGAATTCGAGACACGAGGCATGGACATGGCACGCATACGCGACATCGAGCAGCACGAAGTTCCCGAAGCTCTGCGGGACTTATATGACCGGGTGCCGAGCGAGGTCGGCCCGTTCCTAAGTCAGGTCAAGGCGTTCGCCCACCGACCACCGATCCTCAAGCACATGATGGGCATGATGCTGAGGCTAGCGAGCGAGCAGTGCGTGCCGAAGCGCTACCTCGAAATCGCCATGGTCACGGTCTCCAAGCTCAACGAATGCCGCTATTGCGTCGCCCATCACACGCCGCGTCTAGTGGACAGCGGATTGGGGCCAGAGACGGCCGCGAACATCCTTGAGCCCGGTTGCCCGGGGCTCGACAAGTTCGACCGCGTGGTACGCGACTATGCGGTCATGGTGACGAGTGATTCCAAGCACATTCCGGACACGCTCGTCACCGCCCTGCGCCAGCGGTTTGACGAGGCCCAACTCATGGAGCTGACCTTCCGCACGGCGCTCTGCGGCTTTTACAACCGCTTCAATGAAGCGCTACGCCTGGAGATCGAGGACGGCGTTATCGCTGACATGTTGGCTTGCGGTAGCCACCTTGAAGACCTGCCTGACACCTAAAACCCCTCGCCCTGCATCATGTAGCCCATCTGGGTCGCAGCCTGGGCCAGGCAGCCTTCGCCCGAGCCTCAACTGATCGTGCCGTCGAAATTAGCATCGCAGCCGTTCACGACGTGGACCAACAAATCACTGACGCGTCTAGCCATGATGTTAGTGTGCTTCGGGTTGTCATTCATCATCACCTGTGCGGCAAAGTGCATGACCTCACCCGACCAGGTGACGACATCGCGCGCGCTCGGCGTACGCCTTGACATCATCGGATGCATCATCAGCCCCGGTGGCATAGATGATATGGGCCGCGGCGCCTATGGTAGCATAGATCAGCTCGTAACCGAGCTCGGGTTCGCGAGCGACGGAGTTCGGATCGACCGCATATATGACATGGTTGATATAGGCATGGGCCTCCTGCGTCTGAGCGGCCACTGCCGGCAGGGCCATCATCAGCGCGCCGAGCAGAAAAATAACTATCCGCATGATCCCCGCCTCCAGTTAGGTGGATGTGCCTTTCTTTGCACCAAGTTTATTGGCGAGAGCGGGCGTATCAGGTAATTTCTTCGCCATCCGGCGGTCATGTTGCGAGAGCTGCCGTTTATCAGGAACCGATGCAAATGCGAGTGATCTTGGCCAAGCCACGTGGATTCTGCGCCGGCGTAGAGAGAGCCGTCGATATCGTTGAGGGTGCCCTGGTACGTTTCGGACGCCCCGTTTATGTGCGCCACGAGATCGTGCACAACAAGCGTGTGGTAGAGGAACTACGGGAAAAAGGTGCCGTGTTTGTCCAGGAGCTGGATGAGGTTCCCGACGGCGCGGTGACCATCTTCAGTGCCCACGGCGTCGCACAAGTTGTCTCCGACGTGGCCGAGAAAAGATCGCTGCCCGTGATCGATGCGACCTGCCCGCTGGTCGCCAAGGTGCATCACGAGGCCCAACGCTGCGCCCGCGCCGGCCGCCAGATCATCCTCATCGGGCATCGCGGTCACCCGGAGGTCGAAGGCACCAGCGGCCAAGTACCGGACGGCGTGTTGCTCCTCTCAACTGCAGAGGAGGTGGAGAGCCTAGAGGTAAAGGACCCAGACAAGCTTGCCTATGTCACCCAGACTACGCTGAGCCTCGATGATACCCGCGAGGTAGTCGCTACGCTGAAGTCGCGATTCCCCAAAATCATCGGCCCCTCTCTGCGGGATATTTGCTATGCGACGCAGAACCGCCAAACCGCGATGCACAAACTCGCCGGCGAGGTCGACGTGATCCTGGTCGTCGGAGCGCAGAACAGCTCGAACTCCAACCGCCTGCGCGAAATCGGCGAGGAGCTCGACGTGCCTAGCTATCTGATTGATGACGCCGATGCCATCGAGCTGGCCTGGTTCGAGGGCGTCAAGCGGATCGGGATCAGCGCTGGCGCTTCAGCGCCGGAGCAGCTTGTCCAGGAAGTAATTGAACGCCTGCGCGGTATCAGCGAGGTCAACGTCGAGACCTTGGAGGGTGTGGTCGAACGGGTCCAGTTTAAGCTGCCGCCCGGACTGATGCCGGAGCCCCGGTAATGGCGGTGCCCCTACGGCAGATGCTGCGCGTCGGCACCTATGTGGTGCGGCAGCGTCTGGCCGGGCGCAAGCGATACCCCCTGGTGCTGATGCTAGAGCCCTTGTTCCGTTGCAATCTCGCCTGCGCAGGCTGCGGTAAGATAGACTATCCTGGTGAGATACTAAATAAGCGGCTATCTCTTAAGGAATGCCTTGCAGCAGTCGACGAGTGCGGCGCGCCAGTGGTCTCGATTCCCGGCGGCGAGCCCTTGCTGCACAAGGAAATCGGCGAGATCGTAGCCGGCATCGTGGCGCGCAAGAAGTTCGTCTATCTCTGCACCAACGCGCTACTGCTGGAAAAACGGCTGGAGCTGTTCGAGCCCACACACCACCTCATTTTCTCGGTGCATCTTGACGGGCTGCGCGAGGAACACGATAAGGCGGTCTGCCAGGAGGGCGTCTTCAATCGCGCCGTGGCTGCCATGAAGGTGGCCATCGCCAAGGGCTTTCGTGTCAACGTCAACTGCACCGTCTTCGACGGCCAGGACCCGGCGACACTGGCCGCTTTCATGGATTTCGCCCGCGACCTCGGCGCTGAGGGTGTCACCATCTCGCCGGGCTACGCCTATGAACGGGCGCCAGATCAGGCGCATTTTCTGTCACGCGAGCGCACGCGCAGGCTCTTCCGTGTCGTCTTCACCCGCGGCATCGGCCGCAAATGGCGCTTCAGCCAGTCACTGCTGTTTCTCGATTTTCTGGCAGGTAATCAGAGCCTCAAATGCACGCCGTGGGGTAACCCGACGCGTAACGTACTTGGCTGGCAGCGCCCCTGCTACCTATTGGGAGAGGGCTTCGCGGACAGTTTTCGCGAGCTGATGGAGGAGACAGATTGGGCGGCCTACGGCACCGGAGCCTATGAGAAATGTGCCGACTGCATGGTCCATTGCGGCTACGAGCCGAGTGCCGTCAACGACACCCTGTCGCGACCGCTGAAGGCCTTCGGCGTCTGGCTGCGCGGCATCCGCACCGAGGGCGAAATGGCGCCCGACATTGACCTCTCGAAGGCGCGGCCCGCCGATTACGTCTTCGACGACAACGTCTCTCGCTTCCTCAGTCAGACCCACACCCCAGACGAAGACGCGGCCTGAAGCGATCTAACCCGGCATCGCTACGCCGCCGACAGCGCCAGTCTCAAGCAGCACCCGGCGCAAGGCCGCCAGGCCTTTTCGTGTCTCCAGCGCTGTCACCACCATAGCCGGCAGGTGCCAGGGTTGGCCAAGGAGGCGGACAAGCACCGGCCAAGGCGTAACAGTGCCGTCCTCACGCATGCCGCTGCGAGCGAGCACCGGCACAAAATGCTCGGGCGCATCAGCGACCGCGCGAACGGCGGCAAAAGGCACCTTCGCCTCGTCCGCAGCGGCGGCCACAGCATGGCTTTCCATATCCACCACCGAGGCTTCGTGGGCGGCGAATAGAGACGCCTTATCGGCCGCCGATAGCACCGGGGCATCGGTGCCGAAAAACCGGCCTTCGACAACATCGTCATCGTCGACCAGCCGCTCAAGCACACGCTCGCGCCAGGCTTCGTCGCTGCAATAACGGGTGCAGCTGGCTGTTATCACATCGCGCGCGACCACGACCGTGCCGGGCCAGAGAATCGGCTTAAGACCACCAGCCAGACCGACGCTGGCCAACGCCTTGGCACCATCATCGAGTAATGTTTGAGCCGCTCCTCGTGCACGGATCGGCCCCGGTCCGTGACAGGCCACCAACACTTCGGCCTTGGGTGGGCGCTGCCTCAGCGCCCACCGCACCGCCGCCGCCTCCATCTGCAACCCGGTCACAACCCCGACGCGGGACATCACATGCCGTAGGCAGGAAAGCGAACGTTGCCGCGGGTCAAATTACGATAGCGCGCCAACGCCCAAAGCGGAAAATAGGCAGCATAGCCGTGGTAGCGGAGATAGAAGACGCGCGGGAAACCAACCGCGGTGAACCAATCCTCGTGCCAGCGGACACCGTCGCGCGGCGCGTCCAGCAAGTAGTTGATGCCGCGGCGAACCGCCTCCGAGTCGACTTCTCTCACGGCCATCAATGCCAACAGTGCCCAGGCCGTCTGCGAGGGTGTGCTTGCCTTGGCCTCGTCCCGGCGCGCTTCGTCATAGGTGGCACCGTCTTCGCCCCAGCCACCGTCTTCGCGTTGGCGTGATTCAAGCCAAGAAACAGCGCGCCGTATCCTTTCGGAAGCCATGTCGTAGCCGGCGATATTGAGAGAATTTAGCACAGACCATGTGCCATAAATATAATTAGTTCCCCACCTCCCAAACCATGACCCATCAGCCTGTTGCATCTGCTCGAGATAGGTGATGCCGCGCGCCACAGTCGGATTATTTCGGTTTTGGCCGATCTGGCAGAGTGCTCCTATGCAGCGGGCGCTGACATCCTCGGTCGGTGGGTCGAGCAGAGCGCCGTGATCAGCGAAGGGAATATGGTTGAGGTGATGATGAGTGTTGTCCACGTCGAACGCCCCCCAACCGCCATCACAACTTTGCATACCCTCCAACCATTCCAGTGCCCGCTCGATACTTTGCCGATGCGCTGCGTTGCTAGCGCGATGCAGGGCCATTGCCACAACAGCCGCGTCGTCAACATCCGGGTAGTGCGGATTGGCGTATTGAAAGGCCCAGCCACCAGGGCGCAGATCTGGCCGTCGTTCACGCCAGTCGGCGGGGCCGTCAAGCACCTGCCGCTTAGCAAGCCAGCCGCATGCGTCAGCAGCAGCGGCCTGCTCCGCATCGCCACCGACCTCGAGCATGGCGTGGACGGCCAGTGCCGTGTCCCAAACTGGCGACAGACAGGGTTGGCAATAGATCTCATCCTCACCCTCCACCAGGAGCCTGTCGATAGCCTTACGGCAATACTCGCGCTCCGGATGACCTGAGCCGTGGCCAAGCGCATCATAAGCCATCAAGGCGTTGGCCATAGCCGGAAAGATAGCACCGAGACCATCCTCGCCGTTGAGCCGCTCCTCGACGAAGGCCATGGCACGCGCTATAGCCCGTCGGCGCATGCGTTTGGGCATGATTGGCTCGACAGCGCGCAGCACGCGATCGAGGCCGAGGAACGCCGCTGCCACCTTGCCCCGCGGCAGGAAGTAGGCACGCTCCTCTTGCGGCGGTACCGTGAAGAGTTCGGCCACGCCGACGCCGTGTGGATTACGTGCCCGCGGCTTATGGGCCGCCAACACCAGTAACGGCACGATCACCGTGCGCGACCAGTAGGACACCTTGCTCATATGGAAGGGAAACCAGCGCGGCAGTAGCATGATCTCCGGCGGCATCACGGGCACAGCGCGCCATGGGACTTGACCGAAGAGCGCCAGAGCAAAGCGCGTAAACACGTTGCTGCGCGCGGCCCCACCATGGGCCAGAATGGCCTCGCGTGCCCTTTTCATGTGCGGCGCCTCGATATCGTCGCCGATCAGCTTGAGGGCGTAATAGGCCTTCACCGAACAAGATATATCGAGATCACCACCATGAAACAGCGGCCAGCCACCATGCTCACCTTGGCGCGCGCGCAGATAGCGCCCGATGCCGGCCTCGCGCGCGACATCGATCTCGTCGAGGAAATGGCCGAGCATGACATATTCGGCGGGAATGGTGCAGTCGGCCTCGAGCTCGAAGCACCAGTGGCCGTCGTCGTGACGTGCCGAGACCAACCTGGCCGAGGCATCTTCTATTGCTTGATCAAGTGTCGAGCTAATCGCTATCGTAGCCGCAGGCCCCGCCATCATCGCAATAGTGTCAGACGGTCTCGGAGCCAATGGCCAACATGCTATTATCACGACCCAATACCGCCAGAGCTGTAGCAACTATATCGCTCACGGTCAGGCCGGCGTCCTCGTACATCTCCGCCGGCGAACCATGTTCTATGAAGCGGTCTGGAAGCATCATCGGGCGTATCTTAAGGCCCTTATCGAGCAGACCGTTGGTGGCAAGAAACTGCAGCACCTGGGTCGCAAAGCCGCCGATCGCGCCCTCCTCAATGGTGATCAGGACCTCGTGCTCACGCGCTAGCCGAGCCACCAGATCCGTATCCAGTGGCTTAGCGAAGCGAGCATCGGCAAGCGTGGTCGAGAGGCCATGCGCCGCGAGCTCATCAGCAGCCTTCGTACACTCGATGAGACGAGCGCCAAAGCTCAGGATTGCTATCGCAGTACCCTCGCGCATGATACGGCCCTTACCGATTCCCAATGGTATACCGCACTCAGGCATCTCGCAGCCAATACCTTCGCCGCGCGGATAGCGCACGGCGCTCGGCCGGTCGTCGATACGTGCGGCTGTCGCTACCATGTGCACTAGCTCCGCCTCGTCGGCCGCGGCCATGACCACGAAATCGGGTAGGCAACCGAGATAAGCGATATCGTAAGAGCCCGCATGGGTCGGTCCGTCCGCCCCAACCAGGCCGGCACGGTCGATGGCAAAGCGCACTGGCAACTTCTGGATGGCGACATCGTGCACCACCTGGTCGAAGCCCCGTTGCAGGAAAGTGGAGTAGATGGCCACGAACGGCCGGTAGCCTTCCGTCGCCATGCCCGCCGCGAAGGTTACTGCATGCTGCTCCGCAAGCCCCACGTCGAAACAGCGCTCGGGAAACTTGTCGGCAAACTTATCCAGACCTGTTCCCGCCGGCATCGCCGCGGTAACAGCAACGATCCTGTCGTCGCGCTCGGCTTCCGTGATCAGACTCTGCGCGAATACGTCGGTATAGCTCGATGCATTACTAATCTTTTTTTCCTTAGCGCCAGTCATCACGTCAAACTTGCCGACGCCATGGTACTTGTCTGGCGACTCCACGGCCGGAGCATAGCCATGGCCCTTCTCGGTCACCACGTGCACCAACACGGGTCCGCCGGTCTCAGCATCGCGCACGTTCTTCAAGACCGGTAGAAGGTGCTCGATACTGTGGCCGTCGACGGGGCCAACATAATAGAAGCCCATCTCCTCGAACAAAGTGCCACCCGTCACTATGCCGCGAGCATATTCCTCTGCCCGGCGCAGCATCTGCGCCATGGGGCGGGGAAACTTCTTCGCCACCTGGCTCGCCACGTGGCGCATGCTACGATAGGAGTGCGACGAGATCAGGCGCGACAAATAGGCGCTCATAGCACCTACCGGCGGCGCGATCGACATGTCGTTATCGTTGAGGATTACGACCAGACGGCTGCCCAGAGAACCGGCATTATTCATCGCCTCATAGGCCATGCCGCCGCTCATGGCGCCGTCGCCGATCACCGCAACAACGTTATTGTCGCCGCCCGCAATATCACGCGCCACTGCCATACCCAGCCCGGCCGAGATCGAGGTCGAGGAATGTGCCGTGCCGAAGGAGTCGTATTCGCTCTCAGCTCGCTTGGCGAAGCCAGACAGGCCATTTTTCATGCGCAAGCCCGCCATGCGCTTGCGTCGACCGGTGAGAATTTTGTGCGGATAGGACTGGTGCCCGACGTCCCAGATTAGTCGGTCGCGCGGGGTGTCGAAGACATGATGCAGCGCGACCGTAAGTTCGACCACGCCGAGCCCGGCGCCGAGGTGACCACCGGTGCGCGAAACCTGCTCGATCATATCCTGGCGCACTTCGTCGGCGACCTGGTTCAGGTTGGAATTCGACAAGCGGCGCAGATCGGCAAGCGTCTCTAGGGCATCGAGTAACGGCGTTGGATTCGTGTTGCTAATCTTGTCACTCCTCCATCCGCTCCGAGTTGCCTACCAGCCCAGTGAAACTTATTGAGATACCAATAAAAATTGTATCATCTTCATACTCGCAATCGGCAGTGCTATCAATCGCGTTACGGGGACGTGGCAGCCAAACGCGCCGCCGCCTGCCCCGACCGTATGGCACTCTCGATGGTTGCCGGCAACCCAGTGTCGGTCCAATCGCCCGCGAGCCAAAGATTGGCGAATGCCGTCTTCGGCCCCGGCCGAGCACGCGCCGCCGCAGGTGTCTGCGCGAAAGTCGCCCGGCGCTCGTTGATCACCCGATGCGGCGGCATGGACTCGGACGGCAGGGCCAAAGCCTGGGCCAAATCTTGCCAAACCGCAGCCGCGATCGCAGCGTTGTCGCGCGCAGCTAAGGTATCGGCTGCGCTGACCGTGACTGCGACGACGTCGTCGCGAACGAAAATCCATTGCGCCGTACCACCCACCAGGCCGAGGAAACGCGCATCCTCTGGCAGGCGCGGCGGCGTATCGAGGCGGAAGTGAACGTTGACGATGGCGCGGCTCTCGGTCGGCGCAGAAAGCCCAGCAAGCAAGCTGACGGCACTTGCCGGCGGCACCGCCAGCACGACACCCTCGCCTTTTGCTATAGCCACGCTGCCCTGGGACGTATCGAGTCTCGTCACCCAATCGCCCTCCCCTTCAAGCGCCCGAAGACGCCAATTGAGCTGTACCTCCACGCCCGACTGCGCCAGCAACGCCAGGGCCGGCTCGACAAAGGTCGGGCCAAGGCCAACATCGGCGACAAAGGGCCGGCAGAAGTCGGCGCCGCGCAGGAAGGTCTGGGTCAGTACCGGCCAAAGCAACGACGCCGCACCTTCACCCGGGTCGGTGTTGAGGGCCGAGGTCGCCAGCGGCTCCCACAGCCTGCGATAGACCGTCGGGGGATTGGCGAGCACCGACTCGACCGTGGCCTCAGGCCCTGCAAAAGCAAGCCTGAGCGCCGCCAGATAGTCGAGCGGCCGCGTGCCGGCGACGCGGCGCGAAGGCGCCAGAAACCACCAGGGCAAGCGGCCGCGATTGGGACGCACGGTCCAGCGCTCACCTGTCGCGAGGTCGAGAAAGGGAAATGCCGCCCCCGTGCTGACCAGACCGTCGCGTGACCCAATGGCATCGAGATAGGCGAAGGTCGCCGTGTTGCCTAACATCACGAGGTGATTGCCATTGTCGATCTGGCACTCGAGGGTACGGTCGTGGAAGGAGCGGCAGCGGCCGCCGGCTTGGCCCGCCGCTTCGTAGAGCGCGACCGAAAAGCCTTCGCGCACCAGCATCACCGCGGCAGCGAGGCCGGCAAGCCCGGCGCCAACGATATGGCACCGCCGGTTCATCGTCCGGTCATCAGGCAACGCAGCGCGATCCATAGCTTCTCAGCTTTAGACAGCGACAGCGGTTCGTTCGCCCGCTGCCAGCCGCGCTCTTCAAGGCGCTCGAAGACGCGCCGATATACCGCGCTCATGATCACCGCCGGACGCAAAGCGCGTGCATCCGCCGGCGCCATGGCACGGCGCAGCGCTTCGGCCTCAGCGTAGTGCACTGCCGCTCGTTCGGCGATCCAGGCACAGGCAACCGCTAGGCCAGGATGCGCGATAGCCTCCACCGGATCGAAGCTGTCAATGCCTCCCGCATCAAGGGCTTCGCGTGGCATATAAAGTCGCCCGTCTGCGGCGTCTTCAGCAAGATCACGTAAGATATTGGTGAGTTGCAAGGCATGTCCGGTGGCCAGGGCGAAATTATCCGCAGCCGCATCGCTACAGCCAAAAATCCGTACAGATTGCAGACCGACGGCGCCAGCCACGCGCGCGCAATAGATTTCGAGATCCACCATCGACGGGGCTCGAATGGGTCCGCGGGCATCGCTCTCCATACCGCGCAATATTTCCTCGAACGGTGCGCGCGGCAAATCGTAACGGGCGATGGGTCCACGCAAGGCGATTGCGATGGGCTTCTCGGGCATGCCGCCACCGTACAGCCGGTCCAACTCGCCACACCAAGCTTCCAAGCAACGCAGCTTTTGGTCGCGCGGCGCCGATTCATCAGCAATATCGTCAACCGCACGGCAAAAGGCGTAAAGCGCGAACATGGCCTGCCGCCGCTCTCGCGGCAGGCTGCGCATGGCCCAAAAGAACGAAGTGCCGGAGCGCCTGACCAGCGCTTCGGCGGCGCTATCGGCAGCGGCTACCATAGCCCGGCCCGAAAACCCTTGAGCAGACAGGCGATCTTGTCCCAACGACCAAGCACCACCCGCTCCGCGAGCGGATCGTCGCAACGCAGGCGGACGGCTAGACGGTGAGCGATGTCAAGAATCACTGCAACCTCCATGCGCAAGCGCCGGTCGCGAATCAAACCAGGCAAGGCGCGAGCTTGGTGGTTGAGGTTATCGCAACCATCGAGGCAGGCATCGATCACCCGGCGCACGGCGGGGCTGGCGCTGGTGCCCCTCAGTTCGGCAACATCGGCGCCTACAACGTGCAGCATTTCGAGAGGCAGATAGACCCGGTCCATGCGCGTATAATCCACACCGCAGTCCTGCAAGTGATTGAGCACCTGAAGCGAGGCACACAATGCGTCGGAAGCGGGCCAGGTGGCTTGGGATTCGCCGTGCAGATCGAGCAAATACCGCCCAACAGGCGCAGCCGAGTTACGGCAATAGGCCATCAGCTCATCCCAATCCGCATAGCGGCTCTTGTCAGCGTCGAGGCGAAAAGCGATCAGAAGTTCCGCGGCATGGGCAACGGGCACCTTGGTCTCGGCCAAACTCTCGGCGAGGCGCGCAGCCTTGTCCTGATCAGCGTTGCCGGCGGCAACCGGTGCCTCGCTGCGCAGCACGACCTCCATCGCATCAAGCTCCGTCCGTTTGCGGTCAGGCGAACGTGACGGGTCGTCGGCGATGTCGTCGGCGGCCCGGGCAAAGGCGTAATAGCGCGCGATGTGGGTACGCAAACGCTTGGCCAATAGCCAGGAGCCGACAGGAAAGTTCTCCTGGCCTGCCGTCCGTGTATGCGGCGCCGCGGTATCGATCGACAAATCTGGAGATTGCGCCACGGCGTCGCCGCCTGCCCTGTGAGAATCGGGATCGGAAGGGCAGCCTAGAACCTTATCTGGCTGGAGGGAACCGGCGCGCGGCGTCAAACACGAAGAGGCCCCTCTTCTCGGGGGGGAAAGGCGGAAGAGGGGCGCTCAAAGTGGCGGCGGGGTGGGGGATGTTAGGAGGAACCCCGCCGCCTTGGAGAGGAGATAATGGGAGGAACTGCGTTACTGTCTCCACAACCAAGATTTGTTGTTCTGAGTGTGTCGTAGATATAATCAATCAATCGTTTATATCAAGTGTTTTTTAAAAATTTCTCGCACTTGCGAGATAATAATAATTTATAAATATTTCAGTATCTTAAATATCAAATATCGCAAGGCCCTTCGGCGGAGCACACAAGCCTATATCAGGTATTGGTAATATTTGAGGATGGCGCGCTGGCAAAGGCACCAATCAAGTCACTGAGGGCTCGTCCACCACCGCACTGCGACCACGATCAGTCAGCTTACAGACTAACCAATCCGGTTTGACCGGATTGCTGATCCAGGGCGCTGCCCAGCCCTGCTTGACACAACTGCGGATAGTGCGCGGCGAAATTGCGGCACCACTGTCGTCGAACAATGGCAGCTTCCCACCCGGCTGATCGAGGCCACGGCGCAAATAGCGCACCTGTGCGGCGGTCGGCCGCACACCCGCCAGCTCATTCGGTCCCGCCTTCCCCGCGGCCCCGTTGAGCTTGCGCTCTACTCCGGTTCTAGTGATGGCTCTTCCTCCCGCCAACACTCTATGATCACCGTCGCGCCACGCATTTTCAGGCTAGCGTCGTCAGCGTCCGATGACCTGTTTGGGCTCGTATCATAGACATAGCTGTTCAAGTCGAGCAAGAGCGAGATCACTTCACCGTGCAGGACTTTGCAAGGGCATAACTGATTCCAGAGGCAACCTCGCCCTCGTCTATCTTGCGATTGTGGGTCGGCATGGGCCCCGCTGACTGCTCTGGGAGAGCCTACCTAGTGTCTTGTCAAGCAATTGCGGACCGGATTTTAGGACCTTCGTCAGGGCCTGGGTCAGCTCGCGTATAGAGGGCAAACAGAAACCTTGACCTTGGTTAAGTACGCTACTCGGCTTCAACCTTTATGCTCTTGGTTTGAGCCTTACCCAAACGTGAGAAGAGTAGCTTCCATGAAACTTACCGATGCCCTTTTAGGCGAGCATGCCGTCATATACGAGCTGTTCGACTACGTGCGCGACACCATCCTGAAGAGCGATGACATCCGGGACATCCGCGGTGTCGGCGCCGTATTAGAAAGACTTATCATTTCACATGCTCAGATCGAGGACGATTTTCTGTTTCCTCGCCTCGAATCTCACCTTGGGCCGATGGGGCCACTCGCCGTGATGCGTCACGAACATCGCGAGATCGCAGAACTTCTCAAAGCCGCCAAGTCTGAAACCGACATCGCCACTCTAAAAGGTGTTATTGGCCAGTTCTTGGAGTTGGCCCATGGTCATTTCCAAAAAGAGGAAATGGTGTTGTTCGACATGGCCCGGCAGAGCCTTGACGAGGCAACTTTAAAAGAGTTGGGGCAGGAGTGGGCAGCACGCCGAAACGTCAACTGCTAGGGCTGCATGGGCACGGCCAATAGAGGCAGGACCACCTAGATCGCCAGATGATGTACAACCGCGGGCACGGGCAGCTGTTCAGAGCATGAAGTGCGGCATGTCGGTCTATGCCGTCCTTGACGAGATCGATAAACAGTCGCCTTAGCTCGAATGGACCTTGTCGGGCATGCCGTCGATATTCAGCAACCTCGCCAACTAGCACGAGCCGCTGCTACCGCTATTCGTCAGCGTCACCGTATATCTTATCGAAGGTCCAGACGTCCTCAAAGCCGATCAGGGTGTTGAAATCGCTGAAGGCCATCATCGGCGTCTCCACTTCCGCGCTGCCACCGGTGCGCTTGAGGGTGGCATAGACCGAGGATAACGAGGCGCCCACGGCGAGAAACCCAGTGGCCGGGTAGATGGCAATGCGGTAGCCGATCTCGGCCAGGTGCTCAGCGGGGAGAACCGGTGTGCGGCCACCTTCCACCATGTTGGCTAGACAGGGGGCGTCGAACTCAGCGCAGATGCGTGCCATCTCGGCCTCGCTCTCAGGCGACTCGACGAAAAGCACGTCGGCGCCTGCCGCCAAAAAGGCCCCGGCCCGGCGCAACGCCTCATCGAGGCCGTGCGTGGTGCGCGCATCGGTGCGGGCGACGATGAGCAGGTTTTCGTCCTCGCGGCTGTCCACAGCGACCTTTATCTTGGTTACCATGTCCTCCATCGGGATAACGCGCCGACCCAGCGTATGCCCGCATTTCTTGGGAAACTCCTGGTCCTCAAGCTGGATGCCGGCAGCGCCTGCAGCTTCATAATAGCGCACCGTGTGGCGCACATTGAGCGCGCCGCCATAGCCGGTGTCGGCATCGGCGATGAGCGGCGTCTCGGTCACGTCCACCAGATGACGCACGCGGTCAACCATCTCGGTCAAGGTCGCAAACCCCGCATCCGCTAGGCCGAGATAGGAGGCGGAGACGCCATAGCCCGTCATGTAGAGCGCATCGAAACCCTCGCTATCGGCGATGCGCGCGGAGATCCCGTCAAATACCCCCGGCGCCACGATCAACCCGCCGCCCTCAAAGCAAGTGCGCAAGGCCTTTCGTTTCTCTCTGGCGGTCATCTCTGGCACCTCCCTCTCCTATGTTGATAGCATGGTGCCGACGAGCGAGGGGAGAGTCACGCGTGATCCGATCGTGTGTCGACGTCGGAAGAACATTCACTGACCTGGCCCTGATAGACGGCGCGATCAGGACGGTGACGTTCAACAAATTTTCGACCACGCCCGAGGCCCCGTCGCAGGCATCATCGACGGCGCGTTTGAGGTTTACGATATGGCAAATATCGCGCCGGCCGATATGGGTCAATTCTTCCACGATGGCGCCACCGTCCGCCCGTGCCAGAATGCGATGCCACGCCGGACGGCGAAGTACTGATGCCGCTCAACGATAACGCGATGTCCGTGCTGCTTACCGGCATCCTTCTGCTTCTCACTATTCCCGAGGCTGCCATATGATCGATCTCGATATCACGACCCTAGCACCGCACATCGCGCGCCGCGACATCTCGCCGGTCGAGCTGACGCAGGCCTATCTCGATCGCATCGCAACGCATAGTAATCTCAATGCCTATATCTCCGTCGATCGCGAACGCGCGCTCGGCGCTGCGCGGCGCGCTGAAGCCGAGATCGCCAGAGGAAACTATCGTGAGCCATTGCACGGGGTGCCGCTCGCCGTGAAAGATCTGTTCAAGGTTAAAGGCATGGCGCGCACGTGCGGCTCGGCCTTCTTCCGAGAGGCGCCTGCCACGGAGAATGCCACCTCCGTCGCCCGCCTCGAGGCGGCCGGCGCCATCATTCTTGGCCTGCTCAATCTGCATGAGTTCGCTTTCGGCCCCACCGGAGTCAATCCGCATCACGGCAGTGCTCGCAACCCCTGGAACCCTAACTGTGTCAGTGGCGGCTCGAGCAGCGGCTCGGGCTGTGCCACAGCAGCACATCTTGGTGCGGCAACGCTGGGCACGGACACCGGCGGCTCGATCCGCATTCCTGCCTCCCTCTGCGGCGTGGTCGGACTGAAGCAGACTTACGGGCTGGTCAGCCGCCACGGCATCTATCCGCTCAGCGAGCGCTTCGACCATGGTGGACCCTTGACCCGCAGCGTCAGCGACGCTGCCCTGATGCTTGCCGCCATCGCCGGCAAGGACCCCAACGACCCGAGCACCGCGGACGCCAAGACCGCCGATTACACAGCGGGGCTCGGCCAGCCCATTACGGGCATGCGCATTGCTTTACCCAACCCAATATTCTTCGACCACCTGCACCCCGAGATCGAGTCCGCCGTGCGTGCCGCCGCCACTGTGTTGGCGGATTTGGGGGCAAAAGTGGGGGAGATTGATCTGCCCTTCGATATCCGCACCGCCAACAAGGCCTGGGACATCCTGGCGCTAACGGACGGCTACCGCGTGCACAAGGCCCACTTGCGCGACCACGGCGAGACGCTGTCGCCGGACGTGCGCGAAAGACTGCTACGCGGGGGGGAGATGACGCCTGAACGTGCGGCGGAGTCGGAGACAATACGGGCCAAAACGATCGCCTCCATGTGCTCTCTGATGGCAGAGACAAACGCATTGCTTATGCCCACCACACCGATCCCGGCGGTGCCCATCGAGAGCTGTGAAATCAAGATATCAGGCAAAGCGATCGATGCCGTCAAGGCGCTCGGCCGCCTCACGCGCCTAGCGGCGTTCACCGGCCAACCCGCCATCTCGGTGCCATGCGGCTTTACGGCGAGTGGCCTTCCCATCGGCCTGCAACTCGTAGGCCGATGGTACGGCGAAGCCGACCTGCTACGCCTCGCACATGCCTACGAGCAGGCAACACCATGGCATAGACGGCGCCCGCCCCTGCGAAAATAACGATGCGCCTCGCCTGCATCCTCACCAGCTTCTCACTGCCTTCGCACTGACAACGCTGACGATGGCAGATGAGCATCTGGCCTTGGTGTTTGGCAATGGCGAATATCGGGTGCCAAGTTGACATCCGGCGAGCAAAAGCGGCACTGTTCGACTTAGAAATGCGAGATGTGCTCGGCACAAAAACAAAATAACGCCGATCATGCACAAGTGGTGAAAATACCTATCGAATGGGGGAGACCATGAAGCTCTATTATGATCCTATCACGGTAAACTGCCGCAAGGTCGTTGCCGGCCTTGACCTTATCGGAGCCAGCTATGACGAGGAGCGGCTGAACTATTTCGGCGGCGACCACAAGCAGGCGCCGTACACGGACATCAATCCCAATGCCGAGCTGCCGGCGCTGGTCGACGACGACCTGGTCCTGTGGGAGTCCAACGCCATCATGGTCTATGCCAGCGAGAAGCTAGGCAACACCAACGTCTATTCCAACGATCCCAAGATCCGCGCCGACATGACGCGCTGGATGCTGTGGGAATCGAGCAAGTGGTTTGCCGCCTGCTACGTCTATCTGGTCGAGAATGTCGTCAAGCCGATTCTCGACGACGTGCCGGACCAGGGCGTGCTATCAGCGCACGGTCCGACCTTTCACGGTCTGGCGACAATCTTCGAGAATACCCTGGCGGGACGCGAGTGGCTCTGCGACAATCAGACCACGATCGCCGATATTGCCATGGCCGCACCCATGCACCTGCACGCCGCGCAAAAACTGCCACTGGACGACTACCCTAGCATCCGAGCCTGGATAGCGCGCATCGAAGCCTTGCCCTGCTGGCAGCGGTCCGACCCGATCCCGCACATCCCACCGGAGTTTCTCGCCAAGCTCGCTTGAAAAGGGGCTCACGGCAACGTGACGAGCCCGCCGGAAGCGACGTAGGTCTGGCCGGTTATGAAGCTCGCCGCATCGCTCAAGAGGAAATAGGTGAGCTCGGCAACATCGCCTGGCACGCCGGTGCGTGCAGCGGGTGTGCGGGCAACGATTTGCTGGCGTATGTCATCGCTCATGTCTTTAGTCATGTCAGTGTCTATGAGGCCCGGCGCCACGCAGTTGACACGAACGGCGGGTCCGAATGCTGTCGCGCAATTGCGCGAGAAACCGATCACAGCGGACTTCGACGTGCCATAGGCGATCAGGCGATCTGGGCGGATACGGCTCGGTGCGATACCGTTAATAGAGGCGATACAGACGATGCGCCCATCACCACCCTCCCGCATGCTCTCCTTAGCCCGCCAGACGCAATGAAACTGGCCATCGAGATTGACCGACATGATGGTGCGCCAAAGCGCGACCGGCATCTCAGTATCGTCCTGAAACGAGGCGATGCCGGCATTCGTGACTAGCAGGTCGACAGGCCCCCTCTCGCTCTCGATGTCTGCAAACATGGCATCGGTCGCCTCGTACGACGCGACATCGGCCTGGTAGACCGCGCCGTCGCTCCCGGCCGCCCTCACCTGCTTCAACGTTTCGCCTGCCGCTTCGGCATTGCCTGCGTAATTGACCGCTACCCAGGCGCCCGCTTCAGCCAAGCGCGCACAGATCGCCCGCCCGATGCCACGCGAGCCACCCGTGACCAGTGCCACCCGGCCTTCGAATTCTTTATCAGCCATCTCCCGTCCCCTCCCGCACACGTCTCTCGCCTGTCACAGGGTATATCAGCTCCCTAAACTCACAAGGAAATCCGCCCCACCTAAGATTTTGACACAAGGATGGCACGGGGCTGAAAACGCGCGAAACGAGCCAAAAAAATAACGCGATAACAAAAATCAGTGCCAGATGTCGCACTCGCGGCAACCATATTGCGTCACCTGGTTGGTCGGCTGCCTGGCAGTTCGGGCAAGCTCAACTCGATCGACGTCCTAACGAATTTTTTATCCCGCGTGACCTACAGCCTTGCATACGATCCAAGAACGGCCCAGAGTTCGTCGCCAAGGCAGACGGGAAATAGATAAAGGCAGTCGACGTCAAAACGGCCTACCTTGAGCCTGAGTCACCCTGGAAAAGACTCTATCAAGAGATTCAATATTAGCTTTCGTGAAAAGCTCCTCGACGGAGAGGTCTTCTATTTTCTCAAAGAGGCGTATGTTCTGATCGCGCAGTAGCACAAACATTATATCACTAAGCAACCGTATTCGACCTTAGGTACAGACTACCAAAACCTGAAATCATTACCCCAATAAACCAAAGATCTCTCATGTACTAACAATCAGTATAGACTAGTCAATGGGATTCGATCAGCGGAGCAAACCAGATCTTATACGAGTAACTCATCCTGAGAAACAGTGCCTTCCAGAAGAGTAATTCTTCGACAATTGTATGCCTACTGCGTGGGCTAAGCGCCCAAGATAGACGTCGAAACCGTCAAACATGGGCATTATCCAACCAGCGTGGGCGAACCCTCATCGACCGTAGTCACCCCTGCGGCAACAAATGCGATCTTCAACGCAGTTGACGCCCGCGCGCAGCACATGTCGATTACGCGCGAAGTCTTGCGCAAGGCCATGGCCAAAGCCTGAACAGGCATCAGCACCAACACCAACACCCGGAGCTGCGCGAGAAACTACCCAGCTCCTTTTTGCCTAATCAGTTCACGATTTGCTTAACAGGCCCCACGTGAATGCTGTTGCTCATCCGCGCGGATTGAGGGAACTTACCGGCGAGGCATAGGAATCTTGGGGTGAAAAGCTATGACGACGATGACGGCCATGACACGGGCAGAGCATGCTGAAGGCATGGCCGCCTATCATGCAGAGGGACAGAGACTGGCAGATAACATCGGCAATCGTGGGGCTGTGCGCTTCGGGCCGGACGGCGCGCTACACCCGGATATCGTCGCTGCCTATTGGCAACATGGCTACTACGTCTTCGAAGGCGCAGTCGGGACGGACGAGGTCGAAGCGCTGCGGCGCGACGTCAATACCATGCTGGAGCGCGCGCCGATAACGCCGGAGGCCGAGATCGATGCACAGGGACGCCCGGCGCTCGGCCTCGACTATGCGCGCAGTCCTTATATTTTCATCAAGCCGCTCTCGGACCCGTGGGGCGGCACGGACATCCTCAACGGCCGCCACCCGAGCCAGATGGCCCAGCCGGCGCCCGAGTCGAACGCGCCCGACCAGGTGGTCTTCCTCATGTACGGCATGTGCCAAGCCATGCCAGCGGGACTTTGCGTCTATGGCCATCCACACCTGCTGGCCATCGCCGAAGCCATCAACGGCGCGGATTTTGTGCCCTACAACGATGCCATCTTCATTAAGCAACCGGGCTTAGGTGGCTCAGTCTCATGGCACCAGGATGGCGTCACCCACTGGGATGCGCCAGATTGGGACGAAGGAATCCACGGCTTCAACTTTCAGGTCCAACTCTACCCCACCACGCCGGGCAACTGCCTCTGGGTGGTGCCGGGTACGCACAAGCTGGGACACATTGACATCAAGCGGTGGATGGCTGAGAACGACGGCGACGAACGGCTGCCGGGCGCCGTGCCGCTCACTTGCAAAGCTGGTGACGTCACCATGGTCAACAGGCAGATGCTGCATGGCTCGTTCGCCAACACCTCCGACGATCTGCGCGTTTCGCTCACCTTTGGCTTCCATCGGCGCAGGTCGGTGTTGGGCGCCAGGGCGGTGCTTGGCGTCGGCGACCAGGATGTGCGCTACAACGAACAGCGCATTTTCGAGCGCGCCGCCGTTATTACTGTCGCCATAGATGCGCGCCGCCGCGAGCATTCGCAAGAGACACCATTCGTCTACCGGCCGTTTGCCGGCAAGGAAGAGGAGTTCCGCTACGGCGGACCAGCCGCCGAAAGAGTGCTGCGCGACTACTACCTCAAGGACTTGGCAATATAGAGCCCCATCCTGTGCCGGAAGGACATGCCGTAAGCAGCCTAAGTAGATGGTTGCGGAAATTCTAAAACAACCTAACGGATTGCACAGTCGATGCAGATGTTGCTGTCCGGTACTACCGCCAGGCGCATCTCGCCGATAACCTCTCCACAACTAACGCATTCGACGTAGCGCTGCAGATGCCAGGGCACCCCCCGCCGACGTCCAAGGTGATCTCGACAACCTGAAAATTCGGTGTCTCGGCGATGATTTCTGTCTTAGCAACGTGGTAATAGCTCTGCCAAGGCCCGCTTGCCGATCTCTGTCATACTGTCTCTTCACAGTGACGGACGCACCGTTTAAGCTATATTGCAGTTGCTTGCGCCTCGGAATTGGGCGTAAAGATGGGCTTGTCCTGGTTGCTTGGCTGCGATTTTCTGTGGCAAACGGGATTTGCGGCTCGGCGAATCCGTCAAAGTTGGCGGATCGTGCGGGCCAAAGATTTGATTCGGAAAGGGCTTTCCGGAGCCATGAGCGAGTGTCGCCAACACCGTCAGCGGGTCGCTCCCCGCATACGGCTAGCCAGCGCAAAAGCCGCTGGCCGGGCCCTGGCCTGCGCGCGCGTGCTCCCGAACGGCGGGGGTCTGCGACTTACCTGCCCCTGAGCGGCCGTTTCGGGCGCTCCGAGGTGATCGATTCGTGGATCCAACCCTGCATTTCAGGAGAGCAAACCGATGACACAGACAGGGTCAAAATGCGATAAGCGAGAGCGCGTCATAATTTTCGACACCACCATGCGCGACGGCGAGCAATCGCCAGGCGCCTCTATGACACTTGAGGAAAAGCTGGAGATCGCCAAGCTGCTCGAAGAGCTGGGCGTGGACGTGATCGAGGCTGGTTTTGCCATCGCCTCGAAAGGCGATTTCGAGGCTGTGAGCGAGGTCGCCAAGATCGTCACCGAGTCGGTCGTGTGTAGCTTAGCGCGATCTGGCCGCAAGGACATCAACCGTGCCGGGGAAGCGCTCAAGCCAGCTAAACAGAAGCGCATTCACACCTTTATCTCGACCAGCCCGCTGCACATGCAGCACAAGCTGCAGATGAGCCCCGAGGAAGTGCATCAGGCGGTCATCGACAGCGTCACCCATGCGCGCAATCTTTGCGACGATGTAGAGTGGAGCCCCGAGGACGGCACCCGCACAGAGCCAGACTTCCTTTGCCGCACCGTGGAAAGCGCCATAAAGGCCGGCGCTGGCACCATCAATATCCCGGACACCGTCGGCTACACAGCGCCAGCTGAGTTTACGACTCTGATCGAGATGCTGTTCAACCGCGTGCCCAATATTGACAAGGCGGTGCTGTCAGTGCATTGCCACAATGATCTCGGCTTGGCCGTGGCCAACTCACTGGCCGCCGTGCAAGCCGGCGCACGCCAGGTTGAGTGCACTATCAACGGCCTCGGCGAGCGTGCCGGTAATGCCTCGATGGAAGAGATCGTAATGGCCATCCGCACACGCAACGATCTCTTCCCGTACGAAACGAGCATCCGCACTGAGAACATCATGAAGGCCTCGCGGCTGGTCTCGGCCGTGACCGGCTTCGCCGTGCAGCCTAACAAGGCCATCGTCGGTGCCAATGCCTTCGCCCACGAAGCGGGCATCCACCAGGACGGCATGCTCAAGCATTCCGGTACCTATGAGATTATGACGCCGGAGTCGGTCGGCCTCGTGCAGTCGAAGCTGGTGATGGGCAAGCATTCCGGCCGCCACGCCTTTAAGGCCAAGCTGCGCGAGCTAGGCTACGAACTCGGTGACAACGCGCTCAACAATGCCTTCGGCCGTTTCAAGGACTTGGCGGACAAAAAGAAGGACGTGTTCGACGAGGATCTGGTGGCCTTGGTAGATGATACTGTGACACACCAGCACGAGCGTATCCAGCTGGTCGCCCTGGCCGTGCATTGTGGCACCGAGACCCACCCGAACGCCGAGTTGAGCCTGTCGATTGACGGTGAGACTGCCTCGACAACGGCGGAAGGTGACGGGCCAGTGGATGCCGTTTTCCGCGCCATCGGTGAGATTTTTCCGCATGAAGCACACCTTCAAGTATTCCAGATCAACGCAGTCACCCAAGGCACGGACGCCCAGGCCGAGGTCTCGGTGCGTCTTGAGGAAAACGGCCGCAGCGTGAACGGACAGGGCGCCGATACCGACATCATGGTGGCCAGCGCCAGGGCCTACGTGAACGCCTTAAACAAGCTGCTGGTGAAGCGCGAGAAGACGGCGCCTGCAGCACTTTACGCCCAGGCTTGACCGGTAATATGACCCGTCACGCGAAACTTTTCGTCGAGCCCCGTTGCCCGGCAGCGGGCGCTCGCACAACGACAATCCCCCCAGAGACGGAGAGCAAATAGGACCATGTTGTCGCGCGTGATGGGCATGATGTCCAACGATATGGCAATCGACCTGGGAACCGCCAATACGCTGGTCTACGTCGCCGGCCGCGGCATCGTCCTCAACGAGCCCTCGGTGGTCGCCATCCTCGACCAGAAGGGCAAGAAGCAGGTGCTTGCCGTAGGCCAGGAGGCGAAACAGATGCTCGGGCGCACACCCGGCAATATCGAAGCGATCCGGCCATTGCGCGACGGCGTCATCGCCGACTTCGAAGTCGCCGAGGAGATGATCAAGCACTTCATAAACAAAGTGCACAACCGGCGCAGCTTCGCGCATCCGCAGATCATTGTCTGCGTGCCGTCCGGCTCAACGGCGGTGGAACAGCGTGCTATCCAGGAATCCGCGGAGAGCGCCGGCGCCCGGCGTGTATTTCTCATCGAAGAGCCGATGGCCGCAGCGATCGGCGCCGGCCTTCCGGTGACCGAGGCTAAAGGCTCGATGGTGGTCGACGTCGGCGGCGGCACGACGGAGGTTGCCGTGCTTTCGCTCGGCGGCATTGTATACGCCAAGTCTGTAAGAGTCGGCGGTGACAAGATGGACGAGGCGATCATCGCTTACATTCGGCGCAATCACAATCTGCTCATCGGCGAGTCGTCGGCGGAAGCGATCAAAATGGGCATCGGCAGCGCCATGGCACCTGAAGACGGCAACGGCCAAGTGATGGAGATCAGGGGCCGCGACCTGATGAACGGCGTGCCCAAGGAGATCGTCATCAGCGAGCGCCAGATCGCCGAAAGCCTAGCAGAGCCAGTCGGCGCGATCATAGAAACCGTCAAGATCGCGCTCGAGAATACACCACCCGAGCTTGCGGCCGACATCGTCGACAAGGGCATTATGCTAACTGGCGGCGGCGGCCTGCTGACCAATGTCGATCACGTGCTACGCCATGCCACGGGCCTGCCCATCTCCATCGCCGAGGAAGCGCTCACTTGCGTGGCGCTTGGTACCGGGCGGGCGCTGGAGGAGATGGGGACCCTTAAGCACGTACTACACAACGCCTATTAGCGCATAAAACCTTGGCTTTCTACGGGTAAAAAATCTATAAATAGCGTGGAAATCATCAGCGGACCGTAGGGGTCGAGCGGGGTCATGGCGAGGCGGACAAGGGGAAGCCTCATGCGCGTGGCGGTGCCGGTCAAGGCGCTGGCGCATCGTTTTGGTCTTTTCCTGCTACTGCTTTCCGCTATGGCATTGATGATCGTCAGCAGGGTCGATCCGGATACCGCAGTCGACTTGCGCAACGGTGTCATCGATACCACAGAACCTATCCTCGATGCCCTGTCTCGCCCGGTGGAATCCGGCAATCGCATCGTGGCCGAGATCGACAGCATGCTGGCACTGCGCGAGAAGAACGCGGAGTTGCGCCTCGCCATCGACCGCCTCAAGCGCTGGGAACTCGTCGCACGACGCATGGAGGCCGAGAACGCGGCCTTGCGAGGCCTACTCAATCTGCGTGTCAAATCCAAACCTAGCTTCGTCACGGCACGCGTGATCGGCGATTCCGGCAGTGCCTATGTGCGCACCTTACTGGCCAATGTCGGCGCCGTCGACGGCATCGTGCAGGGCCAAGCGGCGATCACGGGCGAAGGCATGGTCGGACGGGTAGTCGAAGTGGGTCGTCGCGCCTCTCGCGTCCTGCTCGTGACAGATCTCAATTCGCGCATTCCCGTGGTCATCGAGTCGACCCGCCAGCGCGCCATTCTCACTGGTGACAATACCGACACCGCCCACCTCGCCTTCCTGCCACGCGACGCCCAGATCACGGTGGGTGCTCGTGTCATCACCTCAGGCCATGGTGGCGTGCTGATGCCTGGCCTGCCGGTGGGCGTGGTCTCGTCGATTACCGACGGTGTTGTGCGCGTGCAGCCGCTCGCCGATCTTGGACGCATCGAATATGTGCGCCTGGTGGCCTGGGAGGGCCCGCGTTTCGAGGTACTGCCCGAGCCGGCTATAACCAACGAGGCGGAGGGCGCGCCGTGAGGACTGCGCCCGACCTTTGGCACCACATCGAATCCGGCCTGCGCGCGTCCTTGCCAGTGACACTGGCGCTTTTGTTAACGCTGGTATGCACCCTACCTGTCGGCCCGCCGGGGCTCGGCCAGATCATGCCTGCCTTGCCGATGATCTGCGTCTTCTATTGGACGGTTTATCGCAGGGACCTGATGCCGCTGGTGGCGACTTTTGTCATTGGCATCGCGCATGATTCTTTGAGCGGTGCCCCGCTCGGCGGCAGCGCCATCGTTCTGCTCACTCTACAAGGCCTTGCCGCAAGACACCGGCGCTTCTTTCACGACAAGAACATCGCCGTGGTCTGGGCCAGCTTCGTCGCGCTCGTGGCGGTAGTCCAGAGCTTAGGCTGGCTGATCGCCTCATTCTATCACTTGCAAGCCCTGCCGCTGATGCCAGCAATCTTCCAGGCGCTTCTAACCATGGCCCTTTACCCGGTGATTACACTCCCCTTCGGCGTCATCCTACGCGAATTGCTGCAACCCCTGCCGGTAGTGCCGAGATGAAGCGTCAGAACGCCAATAGTCGCCGCCGTTTCAACCGCCGCGTGGCCGTGCTCGGCACCGGCAAGTTGGCACTGATGGCGCTGCTCGGCAGCAGGCTCTATTACTTGCAAGTGGTCGAGGCGCCAAGGTACCGGGTACTGGCGGACGAGAACCGGATCAATCTGAACCTGCTGGCGCCGCCGCGCGGGCGCATCCTCGACCGCTTCGGTATCGAGTTGGCGCGGAACAGACAGAACTACCGACTCGTCATAGTCCCCGAGCAGGCGCGCGAGACCGTAGCTGTCCTCGACTCGCTCACCAATTTTATCCCCCTCAAGGCCGGCGAACGTCAACGCATCCTGAGCGAAATTGCCCGCAGGCGGCCCTTCGTTCCTATCACCGTGCGCGAGCATCTGTCGTGGTGGGAGGTGGCCGAGATCGAGGTCAATGCCCCGTATCTGCCGGGCATCTCGATCGACGAGGGACGCCTGAGGCAATACCCTCAGGCCGCCTCTTTGGCCCATGTGCTGGGTTATGTGGCAGCCGTCGCGTCCGAGGAGCTGACTGGTGATCCCCTGCTCGAATTACCCAACTTCCGGATTGGTAAGAACGGCGTCGAGAAATTCCACGACCTCAGCCTGCGCGGTCGCGCCGGCAGCCAACAGGTGGAGGTCAATGCCCATGGCCGTATTATCCGCGAGCTTAGCCGCAGCGAGGGCAACCCCGGTGCCGACGTCCAGCTCACCCTCGACCAAGGCTTACAGACCTTTGCCACCGACCGTCTGGCCGCCGAAAGCGCCGCCGCCGTGGTCCTCGACGTGGCCGACGGCGCCGTGCTGACCCTGGCCTCGACACCATCGTTCGACCCCAACCTATTCAACCAAGGTCTAACCCATCAGCAATGGCGCGAGCTAGTCGACAATCCCCGCGCACCGTTGATCAACAAGACCATCAGCGGGCAATATCCGCCTGGCTCCACGTTCAAGCTAGCGGTGGCGGTGGCGGCGCTAGAATCGGGCGTTCTCGGCGCCGGGTATAACGTTTATTGCCCAGGTCATATGGAGCTCGGCAATCGCCGTTTCCACTGCTGGAAGCGCGGCGGCCATGGCCGTCTTGGTATGGTCGAGGCGCTAGCCCAGAGCTGCGACGTCTACTTCTACGACATCGCGCTGAAGGTCGGCATCAAGCGCATCGCCGAGACCGCGCACAAGCTTGGGTTAGGCAACCGCCTCAGCATAGACCTGCCGAGCGAAGCCGACGGCCTGATCCCAACCCCAGCCTGGAAGCTCGCAAATTGGGGCAACAAGTGGCAACAGGGCGAAACACTCAATACGGGTATCGGCCAGGGTTTTGTGCTGACAACACCGTTGCAGCTCGCCGTCATGTGCGCCCGTATTGCAAACGGTGGGCTAGCTATTGCGCCGCGGTTAACCCAGGCAGTTCGCAAGAGCGATGGTGATGACCTGACGCCACCGCCGTCGCCGCCACCAAAACTCGATATCCCGGCTAGAGCCCTGGCAATAGTGCGCGAAGGCATGAGTTCAGTGGTTAACCACAGGCGCGGCACGGCCTATGCAGCCCGCATCGAGAACGAGGCCTGGGCCATGGCCGGGAAGACCGGTACCAGCCAAGTTCGCCGCATCAGCAAGGCCGAGCGCGACGCCGGTATCACGCGCAACGAGGACCGGCCCTGGAAGCACCGCGACCACGCACTCTTTGTCGGCTTCGCGCCGCTGCACGCTCCGCGCTATGCCTGCGCCGTAGTGGTCGAGCATGGCGGCGGTGGCTCGACGGTAGCGGCTCCTATGGTGCGCGACATCCTCGCCGAAGCGCAGCGCCGTGATTCCGCACGTGAGCCCTTGACACCGCCGGCGGTAGCCGCTGCGGACGACCGGAAGGCCTAGGGTCAATGGCTTTGGCCGGTGACGGCGGAGGCGGTGGTTTGAAGACGCCCCAGACCTCGCTGGCAAGTCGCCTGCTGGGCCTTAACTGGGCGCTCGTCCTGCTGGTCACCATGCTGGCGGCGATCGGCTTCGCCATGCTCGTCTCCGCTGCAAATGGCAGTTTCGAGCCCTGGGCCTGGCGCCAAGCCGTGCGCTTCGCGGTCGGGCTTTGCGTAGCCATCGTGGTGGCACTGATCGATCTGCGCTTCTGGCTGCGCTGGGCCTATCTGTTCTATGGTGGCGCACTGCTGCTGTTGCTGGCGGTTGAGATCATAGGCACCACCGGCATGGGTGCCCAGCGCTGGATCGATTTTGAACTTTTCAACCTGCAGCCCTCCGAAGTGATGAAGGTGGCGCTAGTGCTAGCGCTGGCGCGTTATTTCCACAGCCGTAGGCCGGAGGAGATGCGCCGGCCCATGGTACTCGCGATGCCGCTTGCGCTAATCGGCCTACCGGCCGGCCTGGTGCTCCAGCAGCCTGATCTCGGTACAGCGATTATGCTGCTGCTCGCCGCCGGCACGCTGTTGGTATTGGCAGGGGTGCACTGGTGGATGCTGGGGGCGCTAGTGGCGCTCACCGCCGCCGCTGCGCCGATCGCCTGGCAGTTTCTGCACGACTATCAGCGCCGCCGTCTGCTCATCTTTCTCGATCCTGAGAACGATCCGCTAGGAGCCGGCTATCATATCCTGCAGTCGAAGATCGCACTCGGCTCGGGCGGGCTGTTCGGCAAGGGCTATCTCGCCGGCACGCAAAGCCATCTCAGCTTCCTGCCCGAGCGCCACACCGATTTCATCTTCACCATGCTGGCCGAGGAGACCGGCCTGGTGGGTGGTGCCGTGCTACTGCTGCTCTACGGTATAGTCTTTGTCTATGGCGTGGCCATCGCACTCGGCTCGCAGAACCAGTTCGGTCGCCTCCTTGCCTACGGCATGACAACGACAATGTTCCTCTATGTTTTCATCAACGTCGCCATGGTCACAGGATTGGTGCCCGTGGTCGGCGTTCCTTTGCCACTGATCTCTTTTGGTGGCACCGCAACCGTGACCGTGATGGTAGCCATCGGCCTCATACTCTGCGTGCACGCTAACCGCGATCTCGCCATCGGCCGTCACGGCGAAGAGGGTTGACACTCCCAAGGCGCCGTCCCCTATCGACACCCCTGTGGACATTTGCTATAGGGGCGCTCCCGCGTGTGGGCGCATAGCTCAGTTGGTAGAGCAGCTGACTCTTAATCAGCGGGTCCGGGGTTCGAGTCCCCGTGCGCCCTCCATAAAATCAATGGGTTAGCGAGAAACAGCTAGAAATTTCTATCATTAATAAGGCTATAATAAGGTTATTCTGCCAAAACCTACCATTCAGTCGCGGTTGGCCCACAAAGCCGGGGTGAGGTCAATCTCCGCCACCCCCAACCTTCACCACATACCAAGCTCCGGAGCCGTCGCCTTTTCAATAGGTTTTCGACTCCCGCAAACGCTACATTCGCCCCGTTGTGTCAAAACTGCATAGATGCTTGGCTCAATATACGGGGATTCGGGCGCCGGGATCCGCGATCTCCACTTTCACGATCTTCGCCACGAAGCGATCTCGCGCCTGTTCGAGGTCGGTCTCAACGTGCCCGAGGTGGCCCTTATCAGCGGACACAAGACGCCCGCGCAACTCTTCCGCTACACCCAGATGCAGGTGCGCACGGTGCAACAGAAACTGGCCGCCCGGAAAACTGAGAAACCCTCTCAGCCCCTTCGTTTTGTGCAATCGTGAAGAAGCTCGGGCCAATGCCGCCAGCAGACCACCTCAATAATAAGGTTCCGAGACCCCGCTAGCTATGTGGCGCGAGAAACCGGACGGGCAGCCTCTGCCAAACCACCCGCTGCAGGAAAGGACGCAGTACGGGACGCATGGCGGCTCACGCACCACGCACCACGGCCCATTGCCCAGGGGCCCGGGCGGTAGTTTCAGTAGCCGGTTGCGGCAGCACCGTGAGCGGCGCGCTGTGACCGCCTGGGGCGGTTCCTCAGGCAGGGGCTTGGGCCGGGTTTCGCTCAACCGGCTTGTGCGCCAAGCGTCTCGGCTCGGCTATCACGGCACGCGGAGTGTGGGAATAGGCTTCCGCCGCGCCTGCCTGAGTTAAGGAGCCCGCGCTTAGTGTTGGTAAGTGACCAGCACGCTATCATCGGCGGCGGGAGTGAGGCTTACCTGATCCAGAGAGCCGTCGGGCGGTGCCAAGATCCCAAAATAAGGTTCCGAGACCCCGCTAGCTATGTGGCGCGGGAAACCGGACGGGCGGTCTC